>JAKDNM010000126.1 GCA_030456445.1 Hyphomicrobiales bacterium | reverse complement strand
CCTAGATGGGCTGCCATCCGAACACGTCCTGCGTCACATCCAGCGGCACGAAGGACGGCTTGAAGCCCGGCAGGAGTTGCTCGACAAGCGTTTCAGGCGTCCAACCCTCGGCCCGATGCATCGTCCGGATCGGTCGCGGCTGGCTGAACAGAAAGACCTCGTTCTTGCGTACGCCGAAAATCTGCCCCGTGACCTCGGCGGCGGCATCGCTGGCCAGGAACACCGCGACCGACGCGATCTTGTCTGGCGTCAGGGAGCGCAGGCTTTCCAGTCGCTCCTGCTGGTCCGGCGTGTTCGGGATCGACCCCACCATGCGGCTCCAGGCGAAGGGCGAAATGCAGTTAGAGCGCACACCGAAACGGCGCATGTCGAGCGCCAGCGACTTGGAAAGTCCCACGATGCCTAGTTTCGCGGCCATGTAGTTGGCCTGCCCTGTATTGCCGATCAGACCCGAGGTCGACGTCATATGCACGAAGACACCGCTCTGCTGCTCACGGAAATGGGCCGCCGCAGCGCTGCTGACGTTGAAAGCGCCATAAAGATGGGTCTTGATCACCGAGTCCCAGTCGTTATCGGTCATTTTGTGGAAGATCACATCACGCAGGATGCCGGCATTGTTGACGACGACGTCGATGCGGCCGAAATTATCGACGGCGGCCGCCACCATCGACAATGCGCCGGCCTTGTCGGCGACGCTGTCGAAATTCGCAACCGCTTCGCCTCCCGCCTTGCGGATGGTCTCCACGACCTCCGAGGCAGGCGCATCGCTGGCATCGGCTCCAGAGACGGACACGCCAAGGTCATTGACGACAACCTTGGCGCCGTATGCGGCCGACATGATGGCGATCTCGCGCCCCACCCCTCGCCCGGCACCGGTTACGAGGACGACCTTTCCTTCCAGCATCTTGCTCAACGGCAAACTCCCTGCATGCGATCGCCTGAGATGTCTCAGACATATTTCCGGCCACGGCACGTCCGGCCGAGACCATTATCTGCCGGTATAAACGCTCTATTCCAGGCTAATATCGAACGTTTCCACCACCTCATCGAAACGCCTGGATTCGGCCGCCATGAACCCGGTCAGTTCCTTGGGGCCAGATATTGGGCAAAAACACGATCTTGTTTAGAAGCTCCGTAACGTTCTGGGAGATTTACAGCTACTTCCAGCGTCTTGGACAATTTCTGGACGATTGCTTCATCCATGCCCCGGGCTGAACAACTTTCATCATGGCGATCGGCGCGAGCTTTTGAAGGGTTATAGGCGGTGTTCTTGAACACACTCGGATTGGTTGCATAGGCGGTCGTTGTGCCGGTCAGTAGCGTATAGCCGTCGTTTTGAGCGCTGAAGGCACGCGTCGCCTCGATCATGCTGCTGCGCCAGCGTGGTTTCCCGCGGCCATCATCCGGCCCGGTTGCTTGTCGATGGATTCCGCAGCCACATGGTTGGCAAGATCGCTCGGTCCGTCCAATGCTAAAAGCACAACGGAGGTGATGGTTTTACCGGGATACTTCTGTGCTGAAACCGGGGTCGCGAACGTTCCGTTAGCGAAGCCGAAAGCGCGATGCCGGCAGCGAACTCTACCCAATTCATCTCTTCCTTCCTCTGGTCCTGCTGCCCAATCAGATCTATCTTTCGAACAAAACCACACCGGCGAACGGAGGTCAAGCGGCCTGACGCGGCATCTCATGATATTCGAACAAAATGCATCACATGCATGAGCGGTCTTGTGCTCGCCCAAACAACAGCACCCATGCCGGTGGTCACGGCAAGCCAGGCCCAGCAACGAAACCGGGCTCTTCTCGGATGTCGACCATGATTCAGGCGCGTTGGCGCACCGTCATATGTACGGTGAAGCGGCTCGCCGGGTAGAGATTGTTCGTCATCTCGAACATTTCACCCATGGATGTATAGTAGCGTCGCTTGACCAGCAAGCCGGCGATTTCATCAGGAGCCCCCAGTTTCAGGGCCAATTGGCGCGGTAGCTCTAGCGCGCTTACTTCCTGCTCAACCACTTCCAGCTTGAGGCCATGTTGCTTCGCCACTAGTTCGTAAAGAGGGCTGTTTCCGTCCTGGATCTCGCTGCGCTGCGGGGAATACCGCTCCGGAATCATGATTTCAGCCCAGCAAAGAGGCTTGCCATCGGATATTTTGGAGCGGATGCCGGCGACTCTGAGATAGCGTCCATCCGCCAGGCCGGCATACTCCGGCGAGGTGGAACTAAGAATTCCGATGAAGCCGACATGGTCTATCGCCAGCTTGGTGCTGTGAGCGAAATCCAGAAGGCTGTGAATATTGCGCAGGCTGTGCACGAATTGCGAGATGGGCCGATTGGAAAGGACAGTGGTGCCTGTCTTACGGCGGCGGCCGAGCAGCCCCTGCTCAGTCATCATCTTCAATGCTTCGCGAACCGTGTGGCGTCCTATGCCAAATCGCGCCTGCAACTCCTGTTCGGTGGGAAACCTCTCACCCACGGCATAGCGGCCCGAGGTTATCTCGGCAGTCAATTCCTCAGCGAGATCGGCGTGTCTGAAGGAGGTATTGATTGCGTCGCTCATTTAGGTCGAATGATCATCTGATCGTCGATACACTAGTCCATGCAGCCGCCAAATGAAAGCCGCTGTCCGGTTCATGACATATGAGATGGCGGTTGGGTTCTGCTGCTGAAGGCTGAGAGATACTCGGCTGGGTTCGTCCGTCGAGGGGATGTCAGGAATTCTGTCCGCGAGGCCGATCGCGTCACCGACCGACGAACCCCTCACCAAAGATCCCGCGAACTGGGTCTCCGCCTCGAATCATCCGCGCGGCGGTTCGGACAAAAGGTGAGCCGCCTTCGGATAGCTGCCCGGCCGACAAATCCGATAATATTCGTACTTTCTGAGCATAAGCGACGCAAGCCCGATTGATCTTGCCTTCATTTGTTCGTATCAAATGTCGTCCACGTCGGCGCGGCCGAGCCGGAATGGACGGATGACAGGACAAGATGCTCGATACTGTGCTTTCCAACTTTCGCGTTATCGACCTGACCCAGAATGTGGCGGGGCCTTACTGCACGCAGATCCTCGGCGATATGGGCGCCGACATCATCAAGGTCGAGCGCCCCGGTCGCGGAGACGACACACGCGACTGGCGGCCGCCGGTGCTGGCGGGAACCTCTCCCACCTTCCTGGCGCTCAACCGGAACAAGCGCAGCATCTGCATCGACATCAACGATGCCGAAGGCGTCGCGATACTGCACAGGCTCGCAGCCTCGGCGGATGTCTTCATCCACTCGATGAAGCCCGGCAGCGCCGATGCGCGGGGCCTGGGCTACGAAGCACTGAGCGCCGTCAATCCCCGGCTGGTATATGGCGCCATCAGCGCCTTCGGCAGCGAAGGCCCGCTGAGCAGTCTTCCGGGCTACGATCCGCTCATGCAGGCTTTCACCGGCATCATGAGCACGACAGGCAATGAAGGCGACGATCCCGTCAGGGTCAGCGTCTCATTGATCGACATGGGAACCGGCATGTGGGCGGCGCAGGGGATTCTGGCGGCCCTGCTCTCCCGCCAAAGCAGCGGGCGCGGCACTTTGGTGGAGGCCAGCCTGATGGAAACAGGCATCAGCTGGATGACCGTCTTCATCGCCAATTTCGGCGCCACAGGCACGCTTCCGCGAAAGCTCGGCTCGGCCATGGCCATGACCGCGCCCTATGAACTGTTCAGGAGCGCCGACGGTCATGTCTTCATCGCCGCCGGCAATGACCGCCTGTTCCGTCAGGTGTGCAGCGGCCTGGATGTCCCGCAACTGGCCGACGATCCCCGTTTCGCCGCGAATGCCGACCGGGTGAAGGCGCGTGACGTCCTGCATGAAGCGATCGAAGCGGTGACACGGACGCGCCAGACCGGCGATATCGTCAGCCGCCTTCGTCAGGCGGGCGCGCCATGCAGCGAACTCAACAATGTCGGTCAGTTGCTCTCCCACGAGCAGGTGGCGGCTTCCGGCATCGTGCGCAACCTGCCCATCGAGGGCGTGCCCGATCACAAGGTCGTCGGCCTGCCGCTGAAGCTCTCCGGTCAGGGCTCCGGCATCTCCAAGGCGCCGCCGGCCCTGGGAGCAGATACATCGACAATACTTGCCGAGCTCGGCCTCGACGACAGCCAGATCGAGCAGCTGAGGGAAAGCCGCATCGTCGCCTGAGCCGATGCACAGCCAATGCGGAGAACTGGAATGGACTTCAACTACACCGATACGCAGCTGGAAATCCGCGAGGCCGTCGGCAAGCTGTGCGCCGAGTTCGGGAACGAGTATTGGCGCAATTGCGAAATCGAAGGTTCCTATCCCGAAAAATTCGTCCAGGCGATGACGGATGCCGGCTGGCTGGCCGCGCTGATCCCCCAGGAATATGGCGGCTCGGGGCTTGGTGTCATGGAAGGTTGCGTCATCCTTGAAGAAGTCAACCACTCCGGCGGCAACGGCGCGGCTTGCCACGCACAAATGTATACGATGGCCTCCATCCTCAATCATGGCAGCGATGAGCAGAAGCAGCGGATCCTGCCACGCGTTGCGGATGGAAGCCTGCGTCTTCAGGCCTTCGGTGTCACCGAACCCGATGCAGGCTCCAACACGCTGCAGATCAAGACCTTTGCGCAGAAGGTCAACGGCGGATATGTCATCAACGGCCAGAAGATCTGGACGTCACGCTATATGCAGTCGCATATGTATGTGCTGATCACCCGGACAACGCCTGTCCAGGAGGTGAAGAAGAAGACCGACGGCCTGACATTGTTCGTCGTCGACATCGCGAAGGCCGGCAAGTCGCTGAAGGCGCGTCCCATCCGCACGATGCTCAACCATCATACGAATGAAGTGTTCATCGAAAATCTAGAGGTTTCGGATGAGGACCGTATAGGCGAAGAGGGACAGGGTTTCCGCTATCTCGTCGACACGCTCAATTCGGAACGGCTGCTTGTCGCCAGCGAATCCCTGGGCGACGGCAAATGGTTCATCGATCAGGCTTCCCGTTACGCCTCGGAGCGCGTGGTGTTCGACAGGCCGATCGGCCGGAATCAGGGGATTCAGTTCCCCATCTCCAAGGCCCATATGAACCTTACCGCCGCCGAGTTGATGCGCAACAAGGCGGCGACGCTTTACGATGCCGGCGTGCCCAGCGCCAATGAGACCAGCATCGCGAAATACCTCGCCACGGAAGCTTCGTGGGAGGCAGCGGAGGCATGCATGACCACGTTCGGCGGCTATGGCGTCGCGACCGAATACAATGTCGAGCGGAAGTGGAAGGAAGCGCGTCTTTTCAGGACCGCGCCGCTATCCAACAATCTCATCCTCGCCCAGGTGGCCCAGCACGCCCTCGGCATGCCGCGATCCTATTGAGAAGGAGTTTGGCCATGCATGGCACAGCGAAAGCGGGCGCATTGTCGACGGCCGAAGTCGCATCCTTCATCGTCAACGCCAAGCCGCCGCTTTCAGCCATCCGGAAGGGCGTCTCCGGTATCGTCGACACGATGGGCGTCATGGTCGCAGGCAGCGTGGAACCGGCTGTCAGGACCTTGTCCGCCTCGCTGGGGAGCGAAGATAGCGCGAGCGGGGTGCCGCTTCTGTGGGAACGGCGCAAGCTTCGCAGATCCGACATTGCCTTGCTTTACGGCATGGCCAGCCACATCCTCGATTTCGACGACGTCTCGATGCTCGCGGTCTGCCATCCGAGCGCCCCGGTCCTTTCGTCGCTCCTGGCGGCCGGCATGGACGGACGCAGCGGACGTGATCTTTGCGAAGCGTTCGTGGTCGGCACGGAAGTCATGATCAGGCTCGGCATGGCCATGAAGTTCCGCCACTATGCGCTCGGCTTCCATGCGACGGCCACGCTCGGCACCATCGGGGCCGCGGTCGCCTGCGCGCGCTTTCTGTCGCTCGACGAGAAAGGCACGGCCAACGCCATTGCCATCGCGGCAAGTTCGGCCGGCGGCATCCGCAAGAATTTCGGTTCCGACGTGAAATCCCTGCATGTGGGACTGGCCGCGCTCAACGGCCTGCGCGCCGCCGAACTCGCGAAGGCCGGGCTGTCGGGCGCGGACGAGCCTCTGGGCGGCCTCGGCTTCATAAACGCCTTCACCGGCGCGGAGACCGACGAATGGCCGTTGAACGTCAGGCTGGGCCAACCCTTCGTGGTCGAGGATCCGGGCTTCGAGCAGAAAGGCTATCCGTGCTGCTACATGCTGCACAGGATCGTCGACGGCACACTCACCGTTCGCGAGCGGCATGGGCTTGCGCTCGACGCCGTCCGGTCCGTGCAAGTCGACATGCCTGCGGGGGGAACGCGCCCCTTGATCCATCCGCGGCCGAGCAGCGGCCTCAACGCTCTCTTCAGCGCGCCCTACGCGGTTGTCGCCGCACTGGCGGACGGCCGGATCGACCTTGCCAGCTTCACCGACGAGCAGGTGCTGCGCCCGCAGATTCAGTCGCGTCTGGCCGATGTCGAAGTCGTCGAGCGGGAGGGCGTGGCGTTGACGGGCAGCGACCTTGGCGACGCGACGGTGACATTGACATTCGCGCTGAAATCGGGCGAACGCATCGTATATGAAGTCATTGCCAATCCCGGCTCTCCTGCCGCACCGCTCAGCCGAAGCAGGCTGCGCGACAAATGGGGCGGCTGTTTCGTGCATGCGCGCGCGGACGCATCGGGGGCAAAGGCCGAGGGCCTGTTCGACGAAGCCATGGATCAGATGACTGAAATGAACGACGTTTCCGACTGGCTCTCCCGGTTGCGTGCCGGCATCCTCGGGAGCGCGCAATGACCGCCGAACAGTCATTCCCCACGCTGCAGGTCGAATGGGCGACGGATCATATTGTCGTCGTGACGATGAACCGTCCTGAAGCGGCCAATGCGCTCAATACCCAGATGGGCCGCGACCTCCATCTCTTCTTCGAAGACCTTGCCGCCGATCCGGGCGAGGCGCGCTGCGTCGTGCTGACCGGAGCCGGCGAAAGGCATTTCTGTGCCGGCGGCGATCTCGTGGAACGAACAGGTATGAGCGATGCCGCCTGGCAGCGTCAGCATGCCGTTTTCGAGCGCATGGTGCGCGCCATACTGGATTGCCCCGTGCCCGTGATCGGCGCCGTCAATGGCGCGGCCTTCGGAGGCGGCTGCGAGATCGCCGCCTGCTGCGATTTTCTCTATGCGTCGGACGATGCCCGCTTTGCCCTTCCCGAAGTCCGGCTGGGCATCATGCCGGGTGGAGGGGGAACGCAGACCCTGCCCCGCGCCATGGGCGAGCGTCGCGCCAAGGAACTCATCCTCACAGGACGTCCTTTCGATGCCGCACAGGCGATGGAATGGGGGCTGGTCAACGCCGTCCATCCGCCGGCCGGACTGATGAAGGCCGCCCTCGAAACGGCCGAAACGATTGCCGGAAACGGACCGATCTCCGTCCGACAGGCGAAGCAATCCGTCCATCGCGGCCTGCAGATGTCCCTGCGCGACGGTCTGGCCTTCGAGATAGAATGCTACAACCGGATGGTGCCGACCGAGGACCGCCACGAGGGCACTTTGGCGTTTCGGGAGAAGCGCCGCCCGAATTTCCAGGGTCGCTAGACCAGAAACCAGGGTTGAGATGTCGTCATCTGGTCAAAGCGAAGTCAAAGCCGTCAGGCAGCGCGTCGAGCTTCGGGACGTTACCCTCAGGGATGGGCTCCAGCTTGTCAGCGAGTTTCTGCCTACTGAGCGGAAGCTGGCGGTTCTTCGCGGCCTTGTCGACTGCAACTTCACCGAGATCGAGCTCACTTCCTTCGTCCCGCCCAGAGTGATTCCGCAATTCGCCGATGCGGCCGATGTCGTTCATGCGGCGGACGTTCCGCCATCGGTCTGCCTGTCCGTGCTTGTCCCCAACCTGAAAGGCGCGAAGCTCGCACTTGAGGCTGGCGTCGGCAAGATCAATTTCGTGCTCTCCGCCAGCGAAGCGCACAATTTGGCCAATGTACAGAAGACCACGGATCAATCGCTTGCGGACTTCCAGGCAATCGCAACTGAAATGCGCGCGCATGGCCGCGACATCCACCTTTCCGCCGGCATTGCGACATCCTTCGGTTGCACCATTCAGGGCCCGGTCGCGGAAGAGCGGGTGGTCGAGATAGCGGCGCAGTTGGTTGAGGCGGGCGCACAGGAAATCCTGCTTGCCGATACCGTTGGCTATGGAAATCCGGTTCAGGTCAACCGGCTTGCAGGTCGTGTCGCAGATGTCGTCGGCGATGTGCCGCTGGTCGGGCATTTCCATGACACGCGCGGGCTCGGCCTCGCCAACATCGTCGCCGCTCTAGACGCAGGCATCGGCAAACTCGATGTCGCGCTGGGCGGCCTGGGCGGCTGTCCGTTCGCGCCGGGCGCCTCCGGCAACGTCAATGCGGAAGACTGCATCTTCATGCTGGAAAGCATGGGTCATCCGACCGGTATCGACCTTAAGCACCTGGCGGATGTAAGGAAGCAGTTGGAACTCTGGCTGCCGCAGGAGCGGTTTACCGGCAGCATTTCCCGCGCCGGACTGCCGAAGACGTTCCAGGCCGCGTAAACCGTGTCAATCTTTCGAAGATGTCCGACCTGATGATGCGGCCGATCAGCGGATAACGCCCTCGGCGCGAAGGCGCGCCTGAGTCTCCTCGTCCAGGCCGATGCCGGCGAGCACATCCGATGTGTGCTGTCCGACATGCGGGGCGGGGCGTCGTGTCGGCTGAAGGAAGCCGGCGCCGAATAGCGGGCCGGGTATGGTCGTGCTACCGCCTTCGGGAACATCCATCGCCTCCAGTACCCTGGCGCTGTAGAGCGTTTCGTCATCGACGAACTCGGCCAGCGTGTTGACCGGCGCGGCAGGAATCCCCCTTGCACGAAAGGTTTCCAGCAGTTGTTCGCGCGGTATCTTGCCGACCGCGCCGGCCACCATCCGGTCCACCTCGGCACGGTGGGAAAGCCGGTCGGCAAGCAGCGGGAACGGCACCTTGCCAGTCTCGTCCGCAAGGCCCAGAACCTGCACCATGAGCGCCCAGAGCTTGTCATTGCCGGCTGCGATGAACAGCGGCCCGTCGCAGCTGTTGAAGACCCGGTAAGGCACAAGCGCGGCATGGGAACTGCCACGCCGCTGCGGCTTCACGCCTCCCATGAAATAGGACGATATCTGGTACGACATGAAATGGGCCGCCGTCCGGACCAGCGCCGGCTCCACATGGGATCCGCGTCCGGTGCGTTCCCGATGAAGAAGCGCCGATGTGATCGCCACGACCGCCGACAGGCCCGTGCCGAAGTCGATGGCGCTCGGGCCGCAGCGCACGGGATCGCCGTCAGCCTCGCCGGTCATATCCATCACACCGGTATAGGCCTGAAGCGAGGCCTCGTAGCCCGGCAGGTTCTCGGCCGCGCAGCCCTTGGCGAAGGCGCGCACGGAACAGTAGATCAGCCTCGGATTCATCTCCTGGATCCGATCCCAGCCAAAGCCATGCCGCTCAAGCATACCCGGCCGGAAATTCTCGATGAAGACGTCGCTGGTTTCGAGCAGCTTGCGCAAGATCGCCTGCCCCTCAGGATGGGCGATGTCAACCGCGACGCCAAGCTTGCTGTGATTGAGCGCGAAATGACTGGCGGACACGCCGTTGACCACCGGCTGCCAGGTCCGCAATTCCTCGATCTGGCTCGGATGCTCCAGATGGATGACCTCCGCACCCAGATCGGCGAGCATCGAGGCCGCGAAAGGCGCGGCCAGGACACGCGAGGCATCGATGACCCTGATCCCCTGTAGAGGACCGGTATTTTCTGTCTGAGTCACGATGGCTTGCTCCCCATGGTCTACGACGATGGCCGCAGGTCCTTCCATATCACGCAAAGTCGCCATCTACGCTCCGCCACGACTTTGGATTGTACATGAAAGCCCTACATTCGGATGAGTACAATCCGGCGCATCGCGCCCGGAAGTTCGATGGGCCGGGCCATCGGTTTATCCTATATTGATGTCTAGCTGCTTCACCGCGCCCTGCCAGACGTTATATTCGTTGGTCATGAGAGCAGCAGCGTCTTTGGGACTCATGTAATTGGGCACGAAGCCGATGCTCGACAGCTTCTCCCTGACATACGCGGCACGCAATGATTCCTCGACCGCGCTAGATACCTTCTCGACGACGTCCGCGGGCGTTCCGGCGGGGCCGGCTAAGGCCATCCAGTTGTTGATGACGACATCCTTGTCGCTAAGCTCCGCAAAGGTCGGTATATCCTTCATCGAAGGTGAACGCTCCGAATCCAGGATCGTCAGGACCTTCACCTTGCCGGAACTGTAATGCGGGTAGAGGTGCCGACCGCGTCGCACAGCGCAGCCGCCTGGCCGCGCCTCCAATCCTGACACTCATCACAATATTCTCCCTGACGATAGGGTATTCGGCCGAACTTATAACGACCGTCGTTCGGCCCCACAATAGCTTTCTCTGCCATCCCCCTATAAAATTCGAATATATTGGGAAGACCCCGTTTCGGGCGCGCGAAGGGTCATCGGGCCGGAGCATCCGCGCCTAGAGCAATTCCAGGAAAAGTGGGAACCGGTTTTCCGTCCGGAATTGCGTGAAAACAATATGATAGAGCGGTTCCGCGATTCGGAGAAAAGCGGAAATGCTCTATCAAAGCGTCTCAATCCTGGTCTAGACATTGAAGAGCTTGTGGGCGGCGCCACCTAGGTATGTAAATATGGTTAACTGCGGACTCAGCTTTATTTTTCAATAACTTATATATCAATCAGATGGGTTACGCCTGTATATAGGCCCCATCGCGATGGCCAGAAATAAGTGCGACCTCTGGCAACGATAGGCCCGCCTCGAAGAACCGCGAAACTGCTTCATATCATGGAATCGCAGATCATCCAGTTTCGCCTTCACTGTAAGGCGTTGCCAAGAAAGGCGGACCGCATTGGCCGAAATCGGAAACACCAGTTCGTCATGCGATACATTAGCATTCAGGACAGTCAAGATGCGTAACGCTCTACGGGTGAGCGGTATGGGGCGAGCATTACCGTTCTGTGATCGGAATGACCAACACCGACTGTTTCCAATCGATATGCTGCCATTCCAGCCGCAGGATTTCGCCGCGCCTCATTCCTGTAGCGAGCGCAAAGAGGAGGCGCTACCGGCCAAGCGCGCTCCTGACAGCAGGGACTTTTGGCGATCTTCTGACCCTTTACAGGGGCACGCTTATTCATGCCCCACTGTGACTACAGTGCGACAGCGCAAGTTCAATACCTCCAGATCACAGCTAAGTGCTTGATTTTATGGCGCGCCCGAAGAGATTCGAACTCCTGACCCCCAGATTCGTAGTCTGGTGCT
>JAKDNM010000026.1 GCA_030456445.1 Hyphomicrobiales bacterium | reverse complement strand
TCATCTTGAGCAAGGGGGCAAATCATCTGATAGAGAATGTGGCACTGAGGAAGCTGTAAGATCGGGCGTTTTCGCTTAAACCCATCTTAACCGTGCGGCTTTACCGTTTCAGCGAATATTGCACTCAAAGCTGCGACGGTCGCCATGAACGCACCATTCCTGCATGTCGAGCAGCTTCGGCCGCTGCCCCTGGACGGGAGGATATTGACTGTCGCTCTGATCGTTCCCGTCCACAACGAGAAAGACGCTATCGAACCTTTCCTCCAGACGGTACGCGCATGCGTCGATTCCCTCGCAAGCAATGGCGTTGCTTTCGAGTTCGTCTTTGTCAATGATGGCAGTCAGGACGCGACCCTTGCGCATCTTCTCGACGCAGCACAGAAGGACATGCGCATCCGGGTCATCGACCTTTCGCGCAATTTCGGCAAGGAAGCGGCACTGACCGCGGGTCTGGATGCTTGCGACGCCGATGCGGCGATCCCGATCGACGTTGACCTGCAGGACCCACCCGCAATTATCCCGCAACTCGTGGAGAAATGGCGGGAAGGCTATGAAGTGGTGGTAGCCAGGCGAGTTGATCGCTCCAGCGACAGCTTTCTCAAATACAGCTCGGCATCCCTGTTCTACCGCATCCATAACTGGATCGCGCAGCAGAAAATTCCGCAGGACGTCGGCGACTTTCGCTTGATCGACCGACAGGTGATCGAAGCGCTCAAGACATTGCCAGAACGCAGGCGCTTCATGAAAGGCCTGTTCGCCTGGGTTGGCTTCCGGACAGCCACTGTAGACTATGTGCGCAAGCCCCGGACCACAGGAAGCACAAAGTTCTCCGGATGGAAACTCTGGAACTTCGCGCTCGAAGGCATCACCAGCTTCTCGACCGCGCCGCTCGAAATATGGACTTACATCGGCGCCATGATCTCGATCTTCTCCTTCCTTTACGGCCTCCTGATCGTGGCCAAGACGCTGTTTTTTGGCATCGACGTTCCCGGCTACGCGTCGCTGCTTGTCTCGATCCTGTTCCTCGGAGGCATCCAACTGCTCGGTATTGGTATCCTCGGCCAGTATCTCGGTCGGGTCTATGTCGAGATTAAACAACGTCCAAACTACATAGTGCGGCGCACATTCGGGGGCGAATGATGGAACTGGAAGCCTATCGTAACATGGCCGCCACAGAGGACGACCACTGGTGGTTCTGTGGCCGTCGCGCGATCGTCGAAGCGGTGGTCCGCGCCTTCCGGCTTCCGAGCGACATCAAAATCCTTGAAATAGGCGCGGGCACCGGCGGCAACCTCAAGATGCTTGAGCAGTTCGGCTCGGTTACGGCTGTTGAGATGAGCGATCTGGCCAGACTGATCGCTCGTGAAAAGACCGGCCGCGACTTTCTTTCAGGCCACCTGCCTGACAACATCCCGGTGCCGCCACGAAGCTGCGATCTCATCTGCCTGTTCGATGTCCTTGAACATGTAGCCGAGGACGAAACTTCGCTCATGACAATAGGCGAGTTGCTGAAACCGGGAGGCCGCATCGTGCTGACCGTGCCCGCCCATCAGTGGCTGTGGAGTACGCATGACGTGGGGTTGCGCCATATGCGGCGTTATTCTCGAGGGCTGCTGCGTGAGCGCGTCGAGAATGCCGGCTACGTGCTTGAAAAGCTGACCTACATGAACACCACGCTGTTTCCGCTTGCAATGCTGGTGCGCCTGGCCGACCGCATACGCAAGGCCGAGTGGCCATCCGGTCACGCGATACCGCCACAGCCCATCAACTCCGCGATGAAGGCGATGTTCTCAGCCGAGCGCCATGTCCTCAAAAACCGCGCCTTGCCGTTCGGGGTTTCGCTGCTTGCCGTATTCGGCAAGCCCGCCACGGTCACAAATCCTCAGTCGGCGGACTGGATGGCGGCGTGACGGACGCATTCGAACACGTCTTTCTGCGATTGTCGCGTTTCACCCTCATTGGCATGGCAGCAACCGTGATCTATGCTGCATGTGCTTTCGTCCTGTCCGACAGGATAACCGGCATCGTACCGTTGCCGGCGGCGGTGGCGTCATTTTCCGCCTATCTCATGGCTGGAATCTCTTCCTATGTCGGACATAAATATTTCACTTTCGCATCGCCGCGGACACATTCGATCGAATTGCCCAGATTCGTTCTCTGCAACCTCGTAGGCCTTGCGCTCGCGGTTATCTTTCCGGCCGTTCTTACAGACATGTTCGACGTCCCCGCCCTGGTTCCGATCGTGATCCTCTGCGTCGTCGTTCCCGCTTTGAATTTCATCGTTTTCGACCGCTGGGTATTTCGCCATGCCTAGCGCCGATGAGATGAGCGGCTCATTGCCCGACCTCAGACTGTTCACACGATCATCCGTTTGATGCAGCGGTGGCAATGAATATCGTTCCGCCTAATAACAGAGCCCTCAACGACGGCAGGTCCAATCCGGAAATGATCGGACGGTCGCGTGGTTTCCCATTCAGCATTCTTGTAGCCCTGTCCATTGCGTTGATCGGCGCCTTCGCCTATGCCTTCAACGCTTGGCGCTGGGGGACCGTACCCGACACCAGTTGGCTGATTACGGTGATCCAGCGGATCGGGGAGGGCGAGCGGCTCTATCAGGATGTGATAGAACTCAATCCGCCGTTTTCGATCTGGCTATATGTTCTTCCGGTGCGATTTGCGAATTTTGTCGGGATCACGCCGGAATGCGCCGTGCGGCTTTATACGATTCTCATTTGCCTGGCCGGCACGTCGCTTACCGGCTGGATGCTCGCCGCCAGCGGGGCGCTGAAGGCGCGATCCGCGGCGATCGTGTCCCTCATCCTTTTTTCGATGACCGTTCTCATCTCCGGGAATTCCTTTACCCAGCGCGACCAGATCGGCGCCGTTCTGGCTCTTCCCTTACTCGCGCTCACGGCCTGGCGCATCGCTTCGCCGGCGACGCGCTCACCGGGGCCTTTACATTGGCTGACAGCCGCAATAGGAGCTTGCGTGTTTGCGATGGTCAGGCCCTATTATGCCGTCGTCGTGATAGCGTCGGCCCTTTACTTGGCATTGCGACGGCGCGATATCTGGACATTGTTCCTGCCGGAGTTCGTGCTCTCCGGCATTGGTACGGCCAGCTATCTCGCCCTCATCTACTTTCTCTATCCTGACTTCTTCGCAAAGCTGCTGCCCTTGTTGCGCGACACGTATATGGCGTATCGCATGCCGGCTGACATGCTTCTGTTGCTTGCCATACCAGGTGTCGTTCTGGCCGTCGCCTACGCTGTTCATCGCCGGTTGATCGATTCCCCGCAATTCCCGGATGTCCTGATGGTGGCCTCGCTCGCCGCCTGGTTACCCTTTTTCATACAGGGCAAGGGGTGGCCTTATCACACCTATCCGGCGATCCTGTTCGGCTCGGCCGCGCTGGTGGTGGGTCTTGCCATCCTGTTTGAAAAGCATGCGTCGGGGTCGCGGGCCAGCCTCGTTACCGTCGCCGTGGCGGCGATATTGGTCGGTCACATGCGGTTTTTCCCGAGCGAAAGGCCGGCCGATGCTCTCGTCGCTGCCGCCTTCCATCGTGATGACCATCCGACCGTCGGTCTTCTGGGCGGTGGCATTGAGACAGGTCACCCGTTTGCACGCATGATCGGCGGGCGATGGATTGAGCCTTATTGCAGCGACTGGATCGCCGTGTATGCCAATCTTCGCGAGCAAAAAGCCCTCGCCGCCGGCGATATGGCGAGCGCCAAGCGGTTCGAGACCATGGCCGCGCAGTATTTCACGGGGAAGAAGGCCCGCCTGATGCGACGGTTGCCGCAAATACTGATCGTCGACAAGCGTGGCCAGCTCGTGCCGGAAATGCTCGCCAGATTCGGGTTCGATACCATTCTCGCCCGCTACGATCGGATCGCTTCCACGGATTCGGTGGAAATATACCGTCGGGCGGACAAGCCGCCTTCCATCGGCGCGTTGCAGCATCTGCCCGCATCAGGTGAGCCTATCGCCGCCGGCCAGGTGGATCGCCGAGCCATCGTCGAGGCGGTACCGATCCGGATGATACCGATCGCTGCAAGCAGTAGAGTCTTAGCGGAGTAGACATTCCGCGGCCCCGGCGGGAGGAAACCGGGGCCGCGTTTCAAGCCTGCGTTGCAAACTTACTGCGCGTTGACGAGGGCGGCGATGATGCCCGAGGTGATGCCGACCAGAAGATACTGGTTGTCGACCCTGACCCAATGCTGGCCGTGCGGGGGCCGGCGCAAGTGATAGCGGCCATAATCCCTGACCACCGTATAGTGCTGGCCATGCGGGACGCGGTGGCCGCGCTTCCAGTCCCGCCTTGTGACGACCTTCTTCGTCACCACCTTCTTCTTCACGACATGCGTCTGCTGCGGACGCTTGTGATGGAAGTCCTGCGGCTGGGCGAAGGCGGCCGGCGCGGCGAGAAGCGAAAGCGCGACGGTCGCGAGAACAAGGCGTTTCATGGGGTCTCTCCTTTGATTGAAGACGCCCTCTTCTAGGTGCCGCCCGTTGAACGCCACATGAACAGCGCATTAAATAACGGTAATAGATCCAATGGATTAGGATCAGGGTCTAGGCTGCGGCGGTCAGCCGGGCGAAAAGGTCGAGATCGACATTGCCGCCGGAAAGCACGACCGCGATCGTCCTGCCGGCCAACGCGATCTCGCCGGACGGAAACGCAGCGAAGGCTGCCGCGCCACCGGGTTCGACGACCAATTTAAGATGCGCGGCGGCATCGCGCATGGCAGCGGCGACAGAGGTTTCCGTCACGCCGACCACACCAGCCACCAGCTTGCGGTTGATGGCGAAGGTGAGTTCGCCAGGCATCGGGGACATCAGCGCATCGCAGATCGACGTACCGGCCGGATCGGCTCCAACCCGGCTGCCGGCGGCGAGCGAGCGGCGGGTGTCGTCGAAATTCTCCGGCTCAGCACCCCATATCTGCGTTTCGGGCGACAGCGCCTTGATGGCGGTGGCGATACCTGCCATCAGCCCGCCGCCGCCGCAGGGCGTGACGACGGCATCGAGGCGGGCGCCCATCGCCGCCGCATCCTCGGCGATCTCCAGTCCGACCGTTCCCTGGCCGGCTACGATCAGCGGATCGTCGAAAGGCTTTACCAGCGCCATCCCCTGCTCGACATAGGGCCGGGCGACGATCTCCCTGTCCTGACCGTAGCGGTCGTAGGGCACGATTTCGGCGCCCATGGCGCGCACATTGTCGGCCTTGATGGCAGGCGCGTCGGCGGGCATGACGATGACCGCCCTTATGCCGAAAAGTCCGGCTGCCGCCGCCACGCCTTGCGCATGGTTGCCGGAAGAAAAAGCGACGACGCCGCGCGCGCGCTCCTCTTGCGTCAGGGAAGCGATCTTGTTGTAGGCCCCGCGAAACTTGAAGGAACCGGTGCGTTGCAGGACCTCCGGCTTGAAGAGGAGCCTGCCGCCGAACTTCTCATTGAGCGCCGGCGATTCCAGAAGCGGAGTGCGTCGCGCCAGCCCCTCGATCCGGCGCGCCGCAGCACGGATGTCGTCCATCGTGGGCATCGCGGCAAGGGCCGTATGGGCGTGAGCGGTCATGCAGAACCTCCAAGGCATTGGACGGCGCACCGATGCTGTGCCGGCTTGCCTATATCTATCATCGGATAGTCGTTATGAAAGCCGTCGTCTCGATTGACGGCCGGTGTCCCGGTCCCTAATTTAGAATAATTCTAAACTAGGGACTTCAAAAATGCTCTCGCGCTTCTTTGGTCTCGGCCGCCGCGATTTTTCCTCGCTCAGCGAACAGGAGATCCTGGCGCTTGCCATCTCCTCGGAGGAGGATGACGGCCGCATCTACAGCGCCTACGCCGACGGGCTGCGCGAGGATTTCCCGCAATCGGCAAAGGTCTTCGACGATATGGCTGAAGAGGAGGCGCATCACCGCGATGTGCTGATCGAGACGCACCGCAGGCGCTTCGGCGAGAAGATCCCGCTGATCCGGCGCGAACACGTACGCGGGTACTATGAACGCCGGCCTGACTGGCTGGTCCGGCCGCTCGGCATCGACCATGTGCGCGCCCAGGCGGAAGACATGGAAGAGCAGGCCTACCGCTTCTATCTGGAAGCCGCAAAACGAACCACGGACGCTTTGACGCGCAAGCTTCTGGGCGAGTTGGCGGCGGCGGAAAAGTCACATGTGTCGATGGCGCATCGGCTCGGGGCGAAGCACGTGCCGGAAGGCGTTGCCGCCGAGGAACGGCAGCAGGAACACAGGCAATTCATCCTGACCTATGTGCAGCCGGGGCTGGCCGGGCTCATGGACGGTTCGATCTCGACGCTGGCCCCGATCTTCGCTGCGGCCTTCGCCACCCAGAACACCTGGGCGACCTTCCTGGTGGGGCTTTCGGCCTCCGTCGGCGCCGGCATATCGATGGGCTTCACCGAGGCCGCGCATGACGACGGCAAGCTGTCCGGCCGGGGTTCGCCGCTGAAGCGCGGGCTCGCCAACGGCATCATGACGATGCTGGGCGGCCTCGGCCACACGCTGCCCTATCTCATTTCGAACTTCTGGACGGCGACGACGGTCGCCGCAATCGTGGTGTTCTTCGAATTGTGGACGATCGCCTTCATCCAGAACCGTTACATGGAGACGCCGTTCCTGCGCGCCACCTTCCAGGTGGTGCTCGGCGGGGCGCTCGTCTTCGCGGCCGGCATCCTGATCGGCAACGCGTGAGAGACCTGGCGGTCAGGCTGCTTCGTAGTCGGGCAGGTCGATAGTGTCGTTCAGTTCACCCACGAGGAAATTTGCGACCGGTGGGATCACCATCAGCCGCATCATCCAGTTGCGGAAGGCGATACCGAAATCGGTCTCCGGCACGAAGGAGGAAGCGAATTTGCGGGCCGCCGCCTGCTTGTCGGCGAGGAAAGGCCGCATCCTTTCCTCATAGCGGGAGAAGGCGGTGGCATGGTCGCTGCCGGCGTGGCCGATCTCGCCGGCAAGCACATAGGCTTCCGTCATCGCCAGACCGCATCCTTCGCCGGCCAGGAGCGACACGCAGGCGGCCGCATCGCCGATAAGCGCCACCCGCCCCTTCGTCCAGCGTGGCATCTCGATCTGGCTGACGCGGTCGAAATAGATATTTTCGACCCCGTCCATCGCTTCGAGGATCGCCGGCACCTCCCATTTCATGCCGGCGAATTCGCGGCGCAGGGCCTCACGCCGGCCTGCATCGTCTTCCGGGGCTGGCGCTGGCTCCTTCTCCCGGTAGCAGAACATGAAGAGCGTGCGGCCGCCGCGCTTGGAAAAACGCGAGACCTGTCGCCCAGCCAACGCGTGACTGACATAGACGAGTTCGTCGCGCGGCCGATAGCCCGTCAGTTCGAAGGCGGCGACATTGTAGCCGAGGAAGCGCTCGAAGCCGGCCTCCTCGCCGAAGGTCAGGGAACGGACGCGCGAATGCAGCCCGTCGGCGCCGATGACGAGGTCGAAATCGCGTGGAGCCGCATGGCCGAAGCCGACATGGACGCCGCCGGCTTCCTCTTCGATCGAGACGATGCCGTCACCGAAGAGCGTCTCCACTTTCCCCTCGATCGCGGCATAGATCGTGGAGGCCAGATCGCTCCGCTGCAGGCTGGTGAAACGGCCGCCGGTCATGCGCGAGAAGACATCGGTCGAGAAACCGCCGGATCTGCGGCAATTCGCGTCGACGAAGCGGACTTCTTCGACCTGATAGCCGAGGTCAAGCAGGCGGGGCAGGATACCCATCCTTTCGGCGATGTCGTAGCCGGCGCCCCAGAAATCGATGACGTAGCCGCCCGTGCGCAGCGCCGGCGCCCTCTCGATCAGGACCGGCTCATGACCGTAATGCAGAAGCCAGTAGGCGAGCGCCGGCCCGGCGACGCCGGCGCCGTTGATGGCGATCTTCATTCCGTCCTTCCTTTCTGCCGGGCCAGTTCGACCAGAAGCCGCCACGCCGCATCGATCTCGCCGTCGTTGCCGAAGGCCATGCGATGGATGGCCGAGCCGTCGAGCTGGATCGCGATCAATCGCGCGAACGCCGCTGCATCTTCCCCCGACGCCAGCTTGGGCGCGAGAAGGGTGCGCAATCGTTCAAGGAGCGCATCACCCGAAGCCTGAAGCTGGATGCGCAGCCTGTCGTCGAACATGGCTCGCGCCATCAGGACGAAATAGGCCCTGAAGAATTCCCGCCGCGCGCGCACCAGCTCGGCGCTGCCGTGGCCGAGAAGCTCGATCGTGTCGGCGAGCGAAGCGTCGAGCGGCATATCGATGGCAAGGCTGTCGGCGATCATGCGCTCGAAGGCTGCTGTCGGTATCTCGCCGATAGAGGGAAAATGGTGGAAGAGCGTTGCCTTGCTGACGCCCACCTCGCGGGCGAGCGCCGCGGCACTGAAGGCATCGGGGCCGTCGCGGCCGAGAACGGTGACGGCAGCGTCGATGATGGCGGAGCGTGTGTCGCGGCGAGGCATGCGTCGGGTTATAACTCTGACCGATCGATCGGTCAATATGAGTGACGCCGGAGCAACAACGAAAGCAGGCACGGGAGAAGCTCCGTACCTGCCTTCACAACAAGGAGAGTGGATGCCGTGATCAAGCGGCCTTGAGGTTGACCTCGCTTTCGGCGATTTCAGTCAATTTCCTGTCGGCGGCCCGCTCCTCTTCGAGCGTCTGCTTGAGAAGCTTCGCGCAATCGGCCCGGCCCGCCTCCTCGGCCCAGGCGATGAGCGTGCCGTAGCGCGCCATCTCGTAATGCTCCACCGCCTGCGCGGCGGCGATCAGCGCCGCGTCCAGCACGCGCTTGTCCTCCACTTCGCCAGAAACGTCATCCGCCTCATCGAGGATGCCGTCGATCGCGGGGCAGTCGACGCCCTCGGCATCGAGATCGAGCATGTCGAAGACCTCTTCCAGCCTCCTGACATGGCCTTTGGTCTGCTCGAGATGCTCGGAAAAGCCGTTCTTCAGATCCGTATTGGAGGCCTTGTCGACCATCTTCGGCAGCGCTTTCATGATTTGCGCCTCGGCATAGTAGATATCGCGCAACTGATGCACGAAGAGGTCGTCCATGGTCTTTATGTCCTTGGAGAAGAGTCCCATTGTCGTCGCCTTCCTCTTGGTCCGTCGGGGTTGATCGCGCGCAGGCTCGATGCCTTCGCTTGGCTGCACTTTCATGTGCGCCCAACGCCCGCCTCAAGCGGCTTGTTCCGAATATTTCAAGGCGAGGCCGCGATCGTGAACGGACGGCGTTTGAAGGAAGCGCCACATCGAACCCGCCGGCTTATCCGAGGGTGTCATGCGGCGCGGAAACCGGCTTCAGAAAGATGCGGTCCTCGCGTCGGATGAATTTTTCCTTTTGCGAAAAGCGATAGTTCTCCTGGCCGAGCGGATCAGTGAGAAGGCGCTCGCGATAGGCCTCATATTCAGCGAGGCCACCGATGTTGTAGACGCCGTATGCCGTCGTCGCGGAACCTTCATGCGGGGCGAAATAGCCGATCAGGTCGGCGCCGCAGCGCGGGATCACCCGATCCCAGTTGCGAGCGTATTCGATGAAGGCGTCCTTGCGATACGGATCGATCTCGTAGCGGATAAAGCAGGTGATCATCGGCGTTTCCTTTCGTGTGTTGCAGAGATAGTTCGATGCAGATCGAAGCGTTATACCGCGCGCCTGGGGTAAGTGTTGGACGAGGCTCAGTCTCCTGAAGGTACGAACCCCTCTTCATGTCCTCAGGATAAAGCTTGCATGACATCAATGCTTCGATAAGGATCGAACCATGCGCGAAGAACCGGACATCGCCCGCGTCGCCAGCCTCGTCGGCGACCCCGCGCGCGCCAACATGCTGACGGCGCTGATGGACGGCGGCGCGCTGACGGCGAGCGAACTGGCGCTGGAGGCCGGGGTGACGATGCCGACAGCCAGTTCACATCTCGCCAAGCTGGTCGAGGGTGGGTTGCTTACGCTGCAGCGGCAGGGCCGGCACCGCTACTATGCGCTATCGGGCCATCACGTGGCGTCGATGCTGGAAACGATCTCCGGCGTCGCGGAGCGTGTCGGTCCGAAGCGGGCGCGGCCCGGCCCGCGTGACACGGCCATGCGCGAGGCGCGTATCTGCTACGATCACCTCGCCGGCGACAGGGGCGTCGCTCTTTATGACAGCCTCCTGTCGCGCCGCATTCTGGCGTTGCGAGACGATACGGTCGAAATCGGACCAAAGGGGCAGGCGTTCTTCGATGAGCTCGGGATCGACCTCGGCTCCCTTTCCGGGCAGCGGCGCCCGCTCTGTCGTTCCTGTCTTGACTGGAGCGTGCGCCGCTCGCATCTGGCGGGCGCGCTTGGCGCGGCGTTGCTCGAAACGATGATGGAGCGGAAATGGGCGCGCCGCGATCCGCAAAGCCGCGCCATCCTGTTTTCGCCGGCCGGCAAGCAGAATTTCGAGCGGCTGCTGCGCGGATAGATTCGGCCCCGAAACGGCGCCTGTTGCGCCTTGGGGCGCGCCGGATCGAGGCTGCTTTGAAAGCGCCTCCGATCCGCCGTCGATTCGCCGCAATCCATGCAAGTTCTTAACATGCCGTTCACGGGTGATTCATTCTTGCCTGCTATCGTCTTCCTCAATCGGACGGGACATCCGAGGCAGGACCGGGAGACGGAAAATGGCATTCTGGACACATCTGACGCATTGCCGCGCCGCACTTCGCGAATTCATCGCTCCGACCTATCGTCCGGAGCGTCACTATATGCGCGGACCGGGTCCCGCCTGCGCGCGCCGCGGCGGCCTGATGCCGGATGCGGGGGCGACCTTTCACTCCGTCTTTTCGTGATTCGCTCCGCCGTGATCCATTGGGGCCTCGTCGTGACAGGGCTCGATTGAGATTGGCGGCCCCTCCTTCGCGCCGAGCGTAAGGCAGGGCCGGCCCTCGACACAGAGCGACCACCCGCCGACGGTCGCGCCCGACGCCGCCAGGACAAGTTTCGGCAAGGGCGGAACCTTCGGCCGGTACTCCCACCCGTTATCCCTGAAGACGCTGCCTTCCGGCGGGTCCATGCCGGCGCCCGAGCCTTCGACGCGGCCCATGTCGACGACGAGCCCGGCCGGCGTCACCAGCCAGTGCTCCGTCCATCGGATCTTTTCCACCGAATGCGTCCACGACAGCGTGAAGGCCGTGGCGGCAAGCACAAGCGTCTTGCCGCCGGCAAGGACGCAAAGGCTCATGCCGGCTGGCTCGCCTGCCGTGTCCGGTACCAGTGTTGGCCAAAGAACACGACAGCGAGCGCGAAACCGATCTGGTCGGAGATCGGCACCGCCGCGATCAGCGAGAACGCGGCGGCCGTGGCCAGGATGCGTTCCCACCAGGCAAGATGGGTCTTGAAATAGCCGATCACCGCGATGCCCCACAGCGCGATGGCGAGTGCCGTCTTGAAGACGATATAGACGACGGCCGGATAGAAGCCGATCGAATCGGCGAGCGCCCCGCCCGGCTGCAGCATCAATGCCGGCGTATAGACCGCCATGAAGGGGATGACGAAACCGGCGGCGGCGACCTTGATCGCCTCCATGGCGATCTTCAATCCGCTCTCGCGCGCGATGGGCGCGGCCGCGAAGCAGGCCAGCGCCACCGGCGGAGTGAGATCCGCCATGATGCCGAAATAGAAGACGAACATGTGGCTGACCAGAAGCGGGATACCGAGCGCGAGAAGCGCCGGACCGGCGATGGTCGAGGTGATGATGTAGTTCGGGATAGTCGGAATACCCATGCCGAGGATGAGGCAGGTGATCATCGTCAGGATCAGTGACAGGATCAGGCTCGACCGGCCGATGGAGACGATATAATCGCCGAAGGTGTTGGCGACGCCGGTGAGCGTCATCGTGCCGACGATGATGCCGACGATGGCGCAGGCGACGCCGACCGGGAGCGCCGTCTTGGCGCCCTCGGCAAGCGAATCGCGGCAATCGCGCAGCGTTTGCATGCCGCCCTTGATGAAGAGGTTGACGGCGACGAGCACCGCGGCGGCGGCGATGACGATTCCGATGCCGAACCTGAAGAAACTCGCCGCGATCAGCCCGAGGAATACCCAGAAGACGACCCGCAGCACGTAGTTGGGCAGGCCGAGCGCCACCGAGCCGCCAAGGATCAGCAACGCCGTCATGGCGAAGCCGATCGTCCCGGCAAAGAGCGGCGTGAAGCCGGAAAAGAGCAGATAGACGAGCGCCGCCAGCGGCAAGATGAGATACCAGCGTTCCTTCAGTGCGTTCATGGGCGACGGAAGCTGGTTGCGGGGAAGCCCTATAAGCCCCGTGCGGCCGGCCTCCAGATGCACCGCCCAGAAGGCGGAAGCGAAGTAGAGGATGGCCGGGATGATCGCCGCCTCGACGACGTCCTTGTACGGGATGCCGAGCGTCTCGGCCATGATGAAGGCGACCGCGCCCATGACGGGCGGCATGATCTGTCCGCCCATCGAGGCGGTCGCCTCGACGCCGCCGGCGAAAGCGGCGCGGTAGCCGAAACGCTTCATCAGCGGGATGGTAAACTGGCCGACGGTGACCACATTGGCGACGCCCGAGCCGGAAATCATGCCCATGAAGCCCGACGAGATGACGGCGACCTTGGCCGGACCGCCGCGCGCATGGCCGACCAGCCCCATCGAGACGTCGGTGAAGAGCCGGATCATGCCCGCCCGTTCCAGGAAGGAACCGAACAGGATGAAGAGGAAGATGTAGGTCGCGGAGACAAGTGTCGGAATGCCGTAAATGCCCTCCGTGCCGAAGGTCATGTGGTCGATGACCTGCCAGAAGGGATAGCCGCGCGTGTTGAGCGGGGCAGGCAAATATTGCCCCCACAGGCAATAAGCGAGGAAGATGCCGCAGATTATCGGCAGCGCCGGGCCCATCAGCGCATAGGTGGCGATAAAGAGGACCGCCAGCGACAGGACGCCGATGACCGTGTCGATCGGCAAGGGCTCGCCGGCGCGCAGGATCAGCGGTTCGTATTCGATGAACTGGTAGAGACCGACCCCCATGCCGATGATGCCCAGCACCCAGGCGGCGGCACGCACGCTCGGGTGCGCCTGACGGAGCGTCGCCAGAAGCGGGAAGACGAGCAGCATCAGGAAGCCGACATGGACGGAGCGGACGACCTGGCTCGGCAGGCCGAGCAGGCCCGCCGCCGTCAAAAGCTGGAAAGTCGAGAAGGCGATTGCGATACCGAAAAGAACCCGGCCTTCAAGCGTCGCCGGAAAGGTTTCGGCGAGCGGATCATGGATGGTCGCGGGCGCGCCCTGCTGCGCCTCGTCGGACGGTATGACGGGCTCGGTCATGCTTCCTCCCTTGGAATGTCCCTCTTGAACGAGCCTGGGGCGACGCGGCTACCGCCTCACGCCGCCCCGGTCGTCGTTCGGCCTCCCCGCGTGGGGGGGCTGGCTGCCTACTTCAGGAGGCCCTTTTCCTTGTAGTACCGCTCGGCGCCCGGATGCAGCGGGATCGGCAGGCCGGCGATTGCATTCTCCAGTTTGATGCCGGTGGCCGCCTTGTGCGCGGCGACAAGCTGGGGAAGGTTCTCGAAGAGCTGCTTCGTCATCTGGTAGGCTTCCTCGTCGGAGATGTCGGCGCGCGTGACGAGGATGTTGGTAATGGCGACCGTCGGGACGTCGCTGTCCTGACCGTCATAGGTTCCAGCCGGAATGGTGGCTGCCTGGAACGGGGCGCCGAGCTTTTCGGCTATCTCCTTCGGCACCGAGACCACGGTAATCGGAATGGAGGTGGAGAGGTCCTTGATCGAAGCGACACCCAGCCCCGCCGACTGCAAAGTGGCGTCGAGCTGGCGGTTCTTGATAAGCTCGACGGATTCGCCGAAGGGCAGATATTCGGTCTTTCCGAGGTCCTCATAGCTCATGCCCGCGGCCTTGAAGATCGCACGCGCATTGAGTTCCGTGCCGGATTTCGGCGCGCCGACCGAAAGCCGCTTGCCCTTGAGGCTGGCGAGATCGGTGACACCGGAAGCCTTAGAGGCGACGATCTGGATATAGTTCGGATAGATGGCGGCGATGGCGCGGAGCTTGTCGAGCTTCTTCTTGAATCCGGCTTCTTCGTTACCGGCCCAGGCGTCCTTGACCGAATCGCCGAGTGCGAAGGCGATCTCGCCCCGGCCCTGCTGGAGCAGGTTCAGATTCTCGACGGAAGCCTTGGTCGACTGCACCTGTGTGCGGACGCCCGGAATCTTCTCGCCGTAGATTTTGGCGAGCGCGGCGCCGAGCGGGTAATAAACGCCGGAAGTGCCGCCGGTCAGCACGTTGATGAATTCGTCGGCCTGAGCCGGAGCGGCGGCAAGGCCGGTCGACAGCGCCAAGGCGCCTGCGGCAAGAAAATGTGTGAATTTCATGATCGAAGATACCTCCCTTTGATTGTTGGTTTCAGACGGCGGATCATGGTTTTCCGATCGGAACCAAACCCCCACTATATGAAAAGGATGGTTCCTGCCAATATGGCTGCTCTCACAATTACGAATCGCCGAACCGGCGATTGCGGGCGTGGCCGCATCCACGCCGCCGCAATTCCCAAGCTGGTGACGAGACAAAAAACGGGCGCCAAAGCGCCCGGTAAAGCAGTCAATGCCGAAAAGCTCAGTCCTTCGGCGCCTTCACCATCCTGAGATAGGGAAGGACGGCCTTGAAACCGCCGAACTTCTCGTTGGCTTCCTCGTCGGAGACGGCGCCGGTCAGCGCAACGTCCTCGCCCGGCTTCCAGTTCGCAGGCGTGGAAACCTTGTGTTTCGCTGTGAGCTGGATGGAATCGAGCGCGCGCAGGATCTCGTCGAAGTTCCGGCCCGTCGTCATCGGATAGGTAAGCGTCAGCTTCACCTTCTTGTCCGGCCCGACGACGAACACGGTGCGGACCGTCTGGTTGTCGGCCGGCGTGCGGCCTTCCGAACTGTCGCCGGCTGAGGCGGGCAGCATGTCGTAGAGCTTGGCGACCTTCAGATCCTTGTCGCCGATCATCGGATAGTTGACCTTGTGCCCTGTCGCCGTCTCGATGTCCGATTTCCACTTGTTGTGGCTTTCGACCGGATCGACGGAGATGCCGATGATCTTGGCGTTGCGCTTCGAAAAATCGTCCTCCAAACCGGCCATGTAGCCGAGTTCGGTGGTGCAGATCGGCGTAAAGTCCTTCGGATGGCTGAACAGGACGGCGTAGCCGTCGCCGATCCAGTCATGGAAACGGATCTCGCCATCGGTCGATTCGGCGGTGAAATCAGGAGCGGTGTCGTTGATACGTAGGCTCATTGCGGCTTCTCCCTTGATTGTGTCAGGTTATATGACGTGGCCGGCATGATAGTGCAACATCGTCTGCTTGCGAGGAATTAGGCAACAAAAGGGGAAGGCCGGAAAGCATTTTCACGCTGCGAATGCATACCGGGGGAGAATGACGTTTGCCGGAACCGCTCTTTCATGGAAGAGCGCTCCGGTTGCGGAAAGGAACGAGGAATGGATGGCATCCGGCTTTTGCCGACGACCGGAGACGGCACATTGGTGGGGCGCGCCTGGCGAAGCGATGTCGGCGGGCCTGCCATCGTCACGGTCCGTGATGGTCGCCTTGTCGACATCACCAGCCGCGAGTTGCCGACTATGCGCGAGCTTCTGGAAGCCGACGAGCCGGCGGCGCTGGTGCGACGGCAAAAGGGTGAGGATTTCGGCCCGATCGAGGATATCGCGGCGGCTTCGCTCGAACCGGGGACGAATGGCAGCGCCCGACTTCTGGCGCCATGCGATCTGCAGGCGATCAAGGCCTGCGGCGTGACCTTCGCCCGCTCGATGATCGAGCGCGTGATCGAGGAACGCGCCGCCGGCGACCCCTCGCGGGCACGGGAAATTCGCGGCCGTGTCGCCGCGATCATCGGCGACAGCTTGCGCAATCTGGTTCCGGGATCGCAAGAAGCCGTCAAGGTCAAGGCCGCGCTCATCGAAGAGGGGCTGTGGTCGCAATATCTCGAAGTCGGCATCGGTCCGGACGCCGAAGTGTTCTCGAAGGCGCAGCCCATGTCCTCGGTCGGCTGGGGCGCGTCGGTCGGGCTGCACCCGATTTCGCACTGGAACAATCCCGAGCCGGAGATCGTGCTCGCCGTCGACAGCAAGGGAAGGGTGAAGGGCGCAACCCTGGGCAACGACGTCAATCTGCGCGACGTCGAGGGCCGCTCGGCGCTGCTTCTCGGCAAAGCCAAGGACAACAACGCCTCCTCCGCCATCGGGCCGTTCATCCGGCTCTTCGACGATGGTTTCGGCATGGACGATGTGCGCCGCGCCGAACTGGAACTCGTGGTGGAAGGAACGGACAGCTTCGTCCTGAACGGCCACAGCTCGATGAAGGAGATCAGCCGCGATCCGCTCGACCTCGTGGCGCAGACGATCGGCCGCCATCATCAATATCCCGACGGCTTCATGCTCTATCTGGGCACGCTCTTCGCGCCGGTCGAGGATCGCGACGTGGCCGGCGAAGGGTTCACGCACAAGGCCGGCGACATCGTCTCGATCTCGACACCCGCGCTCGGTACGCTGACGAATATTGTGCGGCTGGCGACGGAATGTCCGCCCTGGACCTTCGGCGCCTCCGCCTTGATGAAAAACCTCGCCAAACGTGGGCTGCTCTGAAGAGATGTGGGAATATACGTGATGGCCGGACCGGAGCCGGCTTTTGAAAGATGTTCTTAACGTTCTGTGATTTGGATAGCGCCGTCCGAAGAGGCGTCACATAACGATAAGAACGGGACGATCGCATGCCAATTTCCAACGCTTCCCGCATCTTTTGCGGGCCGGCGGTGGTGCTCGGCCTTTTGACCGGCGGTGCAGCCTGCGCCGCCGACATGGGCTACGTGCTGCAAAACGAACATTCGCGCTCCGTCGCCATCGAACTGCATGCTGCCGACAGGACATGGCCCGGCGGCGATCAGGTCTATCTGCTCGACCCCGGCGAGATCAAGGCGGTAAAAATCTCCTGCACGCCGGGCGAACGCATCTGCTACGGCGCCTGGATCAACGGCGACGACCGCGTCGCCTTCGGCGTCGGCCCCGACAACGACCGCACGTGCCGCAATTGCTGCTCGATCTGCGTCGGCCACACAATGGAGACGATCGACCTGACGCCGTGATCGGAGACGCCTATGCCGCCCTGCGCGGATGCACAACCTTGAGTTTGCTGGTGTCGATCCGTCGTTCGGCGTGCCAGAGATCATGCGCTTGCTGCATCCGAAGCCAGATGCCTGGTCCATTGCCCAGCACAAAGCCGAGCCGCACAGCCATATCGACCGTCACCGGATGTCTCTCGGTCAGGATGCCATGCAGCATCTGACGCGAGATGCCGAGGGCGGCCGAAAACTCGGATTTCGTCATGCCCAACGCGGGTAGATTGATCTCACGAATGAAAGCGCCCGGATGCGGCGGAACTCGATTGGGGCTACGTCTAACCTCTGTTTCCTGTGCCATAGCTCTACTCAATGATAATCCTCATAGTCGATGGCAAACGCATCACCATCCTCAAACGAGAAAGTTATGCACCAGTTGCCGTTGACGTGAACCGACCAGCGTGCCGGGCGATTCCCACCAAGCTTGTGGAAATCAAGGCCCGGAGAATTCATGTCCTCCGCTACCGCGGCCAAATCCAGCGCGTTGAGAATGAGGTCGATTTTATCAACGTGCTGTGGGTTCAAACCGCGCTGGTCATCCTTTTCCCAGAACCGTTTCAGCGCGCGACTGCGGTACGACAGAATCATGGATTCTCCCCGTCGTCGTCCGCACGTCATGCGCAGGATTGAAGCTGGCTCTTATTGTGCCGTTAGATAACTCAGACGTCAAGCATCGTTTGACATATCACGCGGCCTCGCGCACCTGGTAGTCCTTGACCGTGGCGAAGCGGATCGCCTTCCAGCGCTCGGCTTCGTAGTTGAGGCCGAATTCGTGCTGCGCGAGGAAGACCGGATCGCCGTCGAGGTCGCGGGCGATGTCGGCGCGGTGGGTGTCGATGAAGCGATCGAGTTCCGCCGGGCTTTCGGCGCCGATCCAGCGGCAAATGGAGAAACGCGCCATCTCGAAATCGACCGGCAGCGAATATTCGACCGAAAGCCTTTCCTTCAAGACGTCGAGTTGCAGCGCGCCGACGACGCCGACGATGGCCGGCGAGCCGTCGTCGGGCGAGAAGAGCTGCACCACGCCTTCCTCGGCCATCTGCTGGAGCGCTTCCTTCAGCTTCTTCGCCTTCATGGCGTCGCCAAGACGCACGCGGCGCAGGATTTCCGGCGCGAAGTTCGGCACGCCGCGAAACAGGATCTCCTCGCCTTCGGTCAGCGTGTCGCCGATCCTGAGCGTGCCGTGATTGGGGATGCCGACCACGTCGCCCGGATAGGCCTCGTCGGCGGTTATGCGGCTCCGCGCGAAGAAGAACTGCGGCGCACTAAGCGACATCGGCTTGCCAGTGCGCACGAGCTTCGCCTTCATACCGCGTTCCAGCGTGCCCGAGCAGACGCGCACAAAGGCGATGCGGTCGCGGTGGTTCGGGTCCATGTTGGCCTGTATCTTGAAGACGAAGCTCGTCATCTGCGGCTCGGTGGCATGCACGAGGCGCGTGTCGGCCTCCTGGTCGCGCGGCGGGGGCGCGTAGTCGCCGAGCCCTTCGATCAGGTCACGCACGCCGAAATTGCGCAGCGCCGAGCCGAAATAGACCGGGGTCAGATGCCCTTCGCGAAAGGCGGTCATGTCGAAGGGACGGCAGGCCTCGCGAGCCAGTTCCAGTTCCCCGATGAAGGCTTCCCGCTCGTGCTCGGGCAGGAGGCCGGCGACGCTCTCCGCATCCGGGCCGTCGACCTTCGTGCGATGCTCTTCGGCGTCCCCGTGCCGCACCGCGTTCTCCGCCAGATGGTAGGTGCCGGAAAAGGTCCTGCCCTGGCCGATCGGCCAGGTGATCGGGGCGGTGTCGAGGGCCAGTTTCTGCTCGATCTCGTCGAGGATCTCGAACGTGTCGCGCGCCTCGCGGTCCATCTTGTTGACGAAGGTGACGATGGGAATGTCGCGCAGACGACAGACCTCGAAAAGCTTCAGCGTGCGCGGCTCGATGCCCTTGGCGGCGTCGATCACCATGACCGCGCTGTCCACCGCCGACAGCGTTCGATAGGTATCGTCGGCGAAGTCCTCATGGCCCGGCGTGTCGAGCAGGTTGAAGACATGATCGCCATATTCGAAAGTCATCACCGAGGTGACCACGGAGATGCCGCGTTCGCGCTCGATCTTCATCCAGTCGGAACGCGTCTGCATGCGGTCCTTCTTGGCCTTCACCTCGCCGGCGAGCTGGATGGCACCGCCGAAGAGCAGGAGTTTTTCGGTGAGCGTGGTCTTGCCCGCATCGGGGTGAGCAATGATCGCGAAGGTGCGGCGGCGGGCCACAGCTTTCTTTATGTCGTCTGCCATGTGTCGGAAAATCCGTATTGTCGGGCGGGCTTTTACCAGCGCATGTCAGGACTGTCGAACGGAAATCCGACCGGGATATTGGCAGGGGCATCCGGCGATGGCATGGAAAAGACAGCAGCGGAATGGAGATGGCATGGCCAGGGAAGTGATCGTCATCGGCGCGGGCATCGTCGGCGCGTCCATCGCCTGGCATCTGGCGAGGGTCGGCGCCAAGGTGACGATCCTCGACAAAGCCGAGTCCGGCGGCGTGGCCACGCCCTGTTCCTTCGGCTGGATCAACGCCAGCTTCGGCAATCCCGAGCCTTATTACCGGCTGCGCATCCGTGCCATGGCCGAATGGAAGCGGCTGGCTGCGGAAGTGCCGGACCTGCCGGTACGCTGGCAGGGCGGGCTCTGCTGGGACCGCCCGCGCGCCGAACTCGAAGGGCTTGGGGCCGAACATGCGTCATGGGGATATGGCGTGCGTGAACTCGGCCGTGACGAGATCGCGCGGATCGAACCCAACCTTACCGCGCCCCCGGATTTCGCGCTCCTTGTCGCGGAGGAGGGTGCAGCCGAGCCGCAGGCCGTGGCACGCATGCTAACGGCCGATGCGCAAAAGCGCGGTGCGCGGCTTGTCGCCGATGCCGAAGTCCACGCTCTCTATATGGGAAGCGCAAGCCACGCCCGCGTCGAGACAAACGACAAAACCTTTGAAGCAGACGAGATCGTATTGGCCGCCGGTGCGGCGAGCGCGGCGCTTGCGAATACCGCCGGCATCATCTTGCCGATGAATACGCCGCCCGGCCTCCTCGTTCACTCCCGCCCTCATCCGCCGCTTCTGAACGGGCTGGTGATGGCGGATCGGGTTCATATGCGTCAGACGGTGGAAGGCCGTCTCGTCGCAGGCGCCGATTATGGCGGCGCAGACCCAGGTCCGGACGCCGAAGCCACGGCGCGAGGGCTCTTCGACACCATGAAATCGATGCTCAAGGGAGCCGAGGCGCTGCAATACGAAGGCTATACGCTCGGCTTCCGCCCGACGCCGCTCGACGGATTTCCGGCGCTCGGCCGGTCGAAGGGCATCGGGAATCTCTATATTGCTGTCACCCATTCGGGCATCACGCTGGCGCCCGCCATCGGGCACTTCGCGGCACAGGAGATTCTTGACGGCATCCGCGACCCGCTGCTTGCGCCTTATGGTGCCGATCGCTTCGATTGAGGCCGATACCCGCCTCCGGCGGCCTATTTACCGCGCCCGTGCGTCTTCTCATAGAGTTCGCGGACAATCCCGCTCGCCGACCGCTCGAAGAGAAACGGCAGGAAAGCGTGTACCAGCGCCATCGAGCCGGCGAGGAATAGCTTGCCGGAGAAGCGGCCGGCGAAAGCCATGTGTTCGAAATAGGTCTCGTTGACCGAAGCGGGATGGTCGCGAAAGAGGCGGACTAGCGTCGTCATCTTCTGGGTTCCCCTGAATGCGCTGAATGGAAGGATAGCATCGCCGCCGGTCGGATTTATCCCAATTTGTCCTTGAAGGACGCTGATCTTTGGGACATACATCCCAAATGAAGCTCGATATCGACCCAATGGATCGCAGGATCCTCGCCGAACTGCAGCGCGACGGGACACTCTCCGCCGACCAGATTTCGGAGCGGGTCGGCCTTTCCCGCAACGCCTGCTGGCGGCGTGTGAAACTGATGGAGGAGGCCGGCATCATCACCGGCAGGGTGGCGCTGGTGGATGCGGAGAAGCTCGGCTTCGGGCTGTCGGTCTTCATCCTGATCCGCACGACCCATCACGAGCCGGATTGGCTGAAGAAGTTCCGCAATGCCGTCAGTTCCATTCCCGAAATCATCGGCGTCTACCGGATGTCGGGCGATCTCGACTATGTGCTCAGGGCGCGCGTGCCCGACGTTAAGGCCTATGACAGGCTTTACCAACGGTTGATCGCCAAGGTGCCGCTTTCCGACGTCTCCGCCTCCTTCGTCATGGAGGAAATCAAGGAGACGATGGAACTGCCGCCAATATTGCGGTGATAAACTTCGCGGCCGATTGACGGCAAGGCAGCGGATGGCGATAGGACCAGCCTCATGACAAACCCCGCACCGCTTCTCGGCATCGTCCGCCTTCCGCACTCAAAGGGTCTGCCGCTGCCCGCCTACGAGACGGAAGGCGCGGCGGGGATGGATTTGCGCGCTTCCGTGGCTGAGGACCGGCCGATCCTGCTCCTGCCCGGCCGGCGCACGCTGGTGCCGACGGGGCTGATCGTGGAAGTGCCGGCCGGCTTCGAGGCGCAGATCAGGCCGCGCTCCGGCCTGGCGCTCAAGCACGGCGTCACCTGCCTGAACACGCCCGGCACCATCGACAGCGACTATCGCGGCGAGGTGATGGTGCTGCTCGTCAACCATGGCGACGAGGATTTCGAGATCAGCCGCGGCATGCGCGTCGCCCAGATGATCATTGCACCCGTGGCGCATGCAACGATCGAGGAACGCAGCCTCTCGTCGCAAACAGCGCGCGGAGCGGGCGGTTTCGGCTCGACGGGCACGAAATAGCCGCGTCTTCTTTCGGCGACGCCTCTGGTGCAAGCGGAGCATCTTGACAGGAGATGGGGTCCGCGCCGAACTGGTCCAAACCGACAATCATGGCGGGTCGGCGAAGGAGGTGCCAATGGCTAGAAACGACAGTTCCTTCCGCAAGCTGCATGGCGGCCCGGAAGCGTTCATCATCCCCAATCCCTGGGATATCGGAACGGCAAAATTCCTTGCCTCGCTCGGGTTCAAGGCGCTGGCGACGACCAGCGCCGGCTTCGCCTTTTCGCGGGGCCTGCCCGACGGCGGCATCGATTTCGAGCAGATGATGGTGCATTGCCGCGAAATCGTTGCCGCGACCGACCTGCCGGTATCGGCCGATCTGGAGAACGGCAAGGGCGACAGCGCCGACAGCGCCGCCGAGACCATCTTCGCGGCGGAAGCGGCCGGGCTCGCCGGCTGCTCCATCGAAGACGCGACCGGCGACAAGACCCGGCCCATCTACGATTTCAACCAGGCGGTCGAGCGGGTTGCGGCGGCGGCCGAGGCGGCGAAATCTTTACGACGCGACTTCGTCTTCACCGCGCGCGCCGAGAATTTCCTGCATGGGCGCAACGATCTGGACGACACGATCAAGCGCCTTCAGGCCTATGAGAAGGCTGGCGCCGATGTGCTCTACGCGCCCGGCCTCACCGACATCAAGGTCGTCCGCACGATCTGCCAGTCGGTCTCGCGACCAGTCAACGTGCTCGCCGTCCCGCAACTCACCATGGCGCAGTTGAACGAGGCCGGCGCCCGCCGCATCTCCGTCGGGTCGAAGCTGACGAATTATGCCTTCGCCAGCGTCGAGCGGGCCGCACGCGAGATGCTGGAACACGGCACCTTCACCTACGCTCGCGACGCGACACCCTATGCGACGCTGCAGAAGCTGTTTTCGCCGGGCGACTGAGGGCAACGGCATGACGATAAATGTCGTGGACATGCATACCGGCGGTGAGCCGCTCAGGATCGTCACCGGCGGCTATCCGCCGATCCCGAAGGGCACCATCCTCGAAAAGCGCGCCTTCGTGCGGGACAATCTCGACCATCTGCGCCGGATGCTGATCTTCGAGCCGCGCGGCCATCACGACATGTATGGCGCGCTTCTGGTCGAGCCGGACCTGCCCGGCGCCGACCTCGCCGTGCTCTTCATGCACAATGAGGGCTATTCGACCATGTGCGGCCACGCCATCGTCGCGCTTGGGCGCTACGCGGTCGACCAGGGGCTGGTCGAGGCCGAGGAACCGCTCACGACCGTCAACATCGAATGCCCCTGCGGCATGGTGACGGCTTCGGTCCAAGTGGACAACGGCAGGGCGGGAGCGGTTTCCTTTGAGAGCGTGCCGGCCTTCCTTTTCGCGGCCGACCGGTCGGTGGTCCTTCCGGACTATGGCCGCATCAAATTCGACATCGCCTATGGCGGCGCTTTCTACGCACTTGCCGATTGCCGGCAATTCGGCCTTCGCTTCGGCCGGCACGGGGCTGCCGCCTTCGTCAAGGCAGCGACGGCGCTGACCGAGAAGGTGAAAACGGAGTTTCCGCTTTCCCATCCCGAGCACGAGGATCTGGCCTTCCTCTACGGCTCCATCCTGACCGACGGCATGGAAGGCGGACCCGACAAACCGACCCGCAACATCTGCGTCTTCGCCGATGCCGAAGTCGACCGTTCGCCGACCGGCTCCGGCGTGACGGCCAGGCTCGCGGCTTTGCACGCGAAAGGCCAGATCGGCGGTGGAGAAGCCCGGACGTTCGAGAGCATCGTCGGCTCGCGCTTCGAGGGAGCGGTCGCGCGGATAACGACGGCCGGTCCCCATGCGGCCATCGTCGCGCGCGTTTCCGGGCGGGCGCATTATTGCGGCAAGGCGGAATTCACGCTGGAGGAAGACGATATTCTCGGACGCGGCTTTCTGGTGAGATAAAGCACCGACCGGACGGCGGGGCGAGCCGTTATTTCAATCGTTCGGCGATCAGCGCGGCCAGCCTTTCGGCCACTTCGGCTTTGCCGAGTTCGGGCCATTCCTCGACGCCGGCGACCGAAACGATGCGGACGCGATTCAAATCGCCACCCATCGTGCCCGTGCCTTCCGACACGTCGTTGGCGACGATGACGTCGGCGCCCTTTTTCTTCAGCTTCGCACCGGCGTTCTCCAGCAGGTTCCGGGTCTCGGCGGCAAAGCCGACGACGAAGCGCGGTCGCTGGGCGGAACGGCCGATTTCGGCGAGGATGTCGGGATTTTCGATCATTTTCAGCGTTGGCGGCTCGGCGCCCGGCGCCTTCTTGATCTTCTCAGCCGAACTATCCGCCGCCCGCCAGTCGGCGACGGCGGCGACCATCACCGCCGCATCGACGGGGAGCGCCGCAACCACCGCCTCCCGCATCTGCCGCGCGCTTTCCACGTGGACGGTGTCGACGCCAGCCGGATCGGGGATGGAAACCGGACCGGAGACGAGCCGCACCTCCGCGCCGAGTGCTGCAAGGGCGGCGGCAATCGCATGCCCCTGCTTGCCGGATGAGCGGTTGGCGATATAGCGCACCGGATCGATCGGCTCGTGCGTCGGGCCGGAGGTGACGACGATCTTCCTGCCGGCGAGCGGCTTCGGCCCGCCGTCGAGCAGATTCTCCACCGCCGCGATGATCGCCGGCGGTTCGGCCATGCGGCCCTCGCCGGCCTCGCCGCTTTCGGCCATCTCGCCCTTCTCCGGTCCCACGAAACGGATGCCGTCGCCGGCGAGGATAGCGCGGTTGCGGCGGGTCGCCGGATGGTCCCACATTCTCGGGTTCATCGCCGGCGCGATCAGGACGGGCTTGTCGGTTGCCATCAGTACGGCCGTTGCGAGATCGTCGGCATGGCCGCCGGCCATCTTCGCCATCAGATCGGCCGTCGCCGGCGCCACGACGATCAGGTCCGCCTCCCGCGACAGGCGGATATGGCCGACATCATGCTCGGCGTCACGGTCGAAAAGTTCGGTGAAGACCTTGCCGCCGGTGAGCGCGCCGACCGAAAGCGGGGTGACGAAATGCTGCGAGCCCGCCGTCATCACCGCGCGCACCGAGACCCCGCGCTCACGCAGCCGGCGGATGAGGTCAAGCGATTTATAGGCGGCGATCCCGCCGCCGATGATGAGCAATATGTGCTTGCCGGAAAGACTCAAGACCCTTGCCGCCCTTCTCACTCCGGCTTCAAGGCCGGCTCGATATCGGTATGGATGAAATCGTCGCCCTTGAAAAGAAGCGGCAGATTGCGCGTCTTCGCCAGTGCGTAGGCGAAACAGTCGCCGAAATTGAGCTTGGCCGGGTGTTTGCTGCCTCGCCCGTAGCGGCGGAATGCTTCATATCCCACGCGCGACTGGTCCGCGTCGAAGGGAACGACCTCCAGCGCCAGGCTTGAACAAAGCTCCCGCATCGCGCGCAGACCCACATCTCCGTATTTCGAGCCAACTACGATCCCGCATTCGAGCATCGAACCAGCGCTGACGTAGCGAGCAGGGGCGGCGGCCATACATTGTGTAAGCTCCGGAGCGTCATGCTCCACTTTCAACAGAGCGATCAACACTGACGTGTCGATGACGATCATTTCCGCTCGTCAAGGTAGTCGTAAAGTCGGTCAGACTCTTCCTTTTGGTCGAACTCAACCTTCGGCAGTTTGCGGCCGAGTGCCAGGATTTCCTCAAGCGATGCCTGCAGATGCCATTTGGGTTCGCCTGCTTCAGATTTCTTCGGATCGGCTTGCGAAAGCGGCCGGCGCAGCCGGTCACGCGCCTCCTGTTCCATGGAAACACCACGCTCTGCTGCGCTCTTCCGCAGATCGCGGATCACTACGTCATCCAGTTTCCGAACCGTCACCGTGCCCATTTCATTCTCCCAACGGAGATGAAGATAGTCCTGTAAGACAGTGACTGCAATGCTAGCGATGCTAGCATACCGAATCTACAGCATTTTCCACGCAATCGCGACCAGCGCGACCGCCATCACCCAAAGCGCCACACGGCCCCAGCGCGTGTGGCGTGCCTCGGCCTTGCCGATGGCGCGGGCGGTTTCGGCGTCGAAGCGCAGTCCGTTCTCGGCCATCTGGTCGATCTCGCGCGACAGGCGCTCGGCGCGGGCGGCAAGGTCGGGTGCCTGGCGGGCGAGCGACAGAAGCGCGTTGGCGCCGTCGCGGGCGTCGACCAGAAGCGCCTTCGGTCCGAGATTGTCGCGGATCCAGCCGCCGACGACAGGCTCCGACGCCTTCCACATGTTGAAGGCGGGATCGAGCGTGCGCGCCACGCCCTCGACCACGACCATCGTCTTTTGCAGGAGCAGAAGCTCCGGCCGCGTCTGCATGTCGAAAAGCTCGGTCACCTCGAAAAGAAGCGTCAACAGGCGCGCCATGGAGATGGTTTCGGCCGATTGGCCGTGGATCGGCTCGCCGATGGCGCGGATCGCCTGCGCGAAGGAAGCGACATCATGCCTGGCGGGAACATAGCCGGCTTCGAAATGCACTTCGGCGACGCGCCGGTAGTCGCGCACGATGAAGCCATAGAGGATCTCGGCCAGATAGCGGCGCTCCTTCTTGCCAAGCCGCCCGGTGATGCCGAGATCGACCGCGGCGATGGTGCCGTCGGCCTCGACGAACAGATTGCCCGGATGCATGTCGGCATGGAAGAAGCCGTCGCGCAGCGTATGACGCAGGAAGGACTGGATGAGCGTCGCCGCCAGCGTCTTCAGATCGTGGCCTGCGGCGGCAAGCCCCTCTACGTTCGACATCTTGACGCCGTCGATCCATTCGAGCGTCAGCACGTCGCGCCCCGTGCGCTCCCAATCGACGGCGGGAACGCGGAAGCCCGGATCGTCCTTCGTGTTCTCCGCCAGTTCGGAAAGGGCGGCCGCTTCCAGCCGCAAATCCATCTCCATGCGGGTCGTCTGGGCCAGCGTTTCCGCCACCTCCACCGGCCGCAGCCGGCGTGAGGAAGCCATGAAGCGCTCCTGCAGGTGTGCTGCGAGGAAATAGCTTTCGAGATCGTTCTGGAAGCGGTGGCGGACGCCCGGACGGATGATCTTCACGGCGACGCGCCCCGGCACGCGGCCGCTCGTCACCACCGCCTCGTGGACCTGTGCGATGGAGGCGGCCGCAACCGGTTCGCCGAAGCGCTCGAACAGATCCTCCACGGGGCGGCCTAGCGACGCCTCGACCGAGGCGACGGCCTCTGCGCGCGGAAAGGTCGCCATGCGGTCCTGCAGGCCGGCTAGGTCCAGCGCCATCTCCTTGCCGACCACGTCCGGGCGCGTTGCGAGGAACTGGCCGAGCTTGACATAGGACGGCCCAAGCCGCTCGACCGCGCCCGCCAACCTCTCCGACCGCTGTTTGCGCGTCGCGCGCCGCCTGGCCAGCGCCTTCGACAGGCGCCAGGCGACTTTCGGCGCGCCTGAAAGATCGTCGCCCGGCAACGAGGCAAGCACGCCCTCGCGCGCCAGCACCCAGCCGGCGCGAATGAGGCGGAGCGACGCGCCGATCGTGCTCATGCGGCGCGATCCGTCAAAGCTTCCAGCCCGAATGCAGCGCCGCGATGCCGCCCGAATAGTTGCGCCACGTGACACGCTCGAACCCGGCGGCGCGGATCATGGCGGCGAAATTCGTCTGATTGGGGAATTTGCGGATCGACTCGACCAGATAGCGATAGGAATCCGGGTCGCCCGCCACGATGCCGCCGATGCGCGGGATGGCGTTGAACGACCAGGCCTCATAGGCGCGGTCGAGCAGCGGCATCTCGACTTCGGAGAATTCGAGGCAGAGGAAGCGGCCGCCCGGCTTCAGCACGCGGTAAGCCTCGGCAAGCGCGGCGTCGATCCTTGGCACGTTGCGGATGCCGAAGGCGATGGTATAGGCGTCGAAGGAATTGTTCGTGAAAAGCAGTTCCTCCGCGTTCGCCTCGATGAAATCGACATTCTCCGCAACATGGTGGCGTGTCGCCCGATCCTGACCGACGGCGAGCATGGAGCCGTTGATGTCTAGCACCGTGACATGGGCGGTGCGGTTCGAGGCCTCGACGATACGGAAAGCGACGTCGCCGGTGCCGCCGGCAACATCGAGCGCCTTCCAACCCGCCCGCTTCGGCGGATTGAGCCAGGCGACCATGCCGTCCTTCCACAGCCGGTGCAGGCCGCCCGACATCAGGTCGTTCATGAGATCGTAGCGTTCGGCGACCCGGTGAAAAACCGTGTCGACCAGTCCCTGCTTCTCGCCATCGGCGACCGGGCGGAAACCGAAGGAGGTCCGCATGCCTTCGCCGGCGGCAGCGCGTTGTTCCGACATTCCAATGTCCTGTCCTGAAAACGGCGGGACCATAACCGATCGAAATCAGGGGCGCTATCGTCAAAGCCGCGATGAACGGACGCGTGGTAAACCGCGCGGATCGCATAAAACTGTGGGTTGGGCGGCCAAGCGGGATTTGTCAGCGGGCTCCCAGCCGCTAATATTGTCTGGAAATCGCGAAATCGAGGGATACGAAATGCAGGGCGTGACCGTCGTCGACCACCCGCTGGTGCAGCACAAGCTGACGATCATGCGCAGCAAGGAAACCTCGACCGCAGGCTTCCGGCGCCTGCTGCGCGAGATATCGCTGCTCCTCGGCTACGAGGTAACGCGCAATCTGGAACTGACGACGAAAACCATCGAGACGCCGCTGACGACGATGGAAGCGCCGACGCTGGAAGGCAAGAAGCTGGTTTTTGCCTCGGTGCTCCGAGCTGGCAACGGCTTGCTCGAAGGGTTGCTCGATCTCGTGCCGGCGGCGCGCGTCGCCCATATCGGACTTTACCGCGACCATGAAACGCTGGAAGCGGTGGAATATTTCTTCAAGGCGCCGAGCGACCTCGCCGACCGGCTGATCATCATCGTCGACCCGATGCTGGCGACCGCCAACTCGGCAATCGCGGCGGTGGAGATGCTGAAGGCGCGCGGCGCGACCAATATGCGCTTCCTGTGCCTGCTCGCCGCGCCGGAGGGGATAGAACGCTTCACCAAGGCGCATCCGGACGTGCCGGTTTTCACCGCCGCGATCGACGAGCGCCTCAACGAAGTGGGGTATATCCTCCCCGGCCTGGGCGATGCGGGCGACCGCTTGTACGGCACCAAATAGGGCTGTCCGGAAAATTCTCCGGATCGTGTTCACGCACCGCTAACCGAGATCGGCGGATTTGCCGCCGCGAGCGGCCGGCACAGCGCAAATTAAGGCGCCGGTGAGGGTGGACCGGATAGGCTCTGCCTGCTCAGGAACCCGCCGATGAACAAGCTCATCCTCACAGGTGTCGCCGCCGGCATCGCCGCGTCCATCCCGGCTCTTTATCAGTCGAATCCGCAGGCATTCGAAGCCATGCTTCGCTTCGGCCTGTCCGGACAGCAAACGGCACCAACGCAGAAAGCGCTTCCGACTCCACCGCCGAGGCTTGCGACGGTACAGACGGAAGAACCGGTGCTGCTCGGCCGCAAGGTGCGCCTGCCGGCCGATCCGCGCGGTCATTTTGCGGCCGAGTTCAGACTGAACGGGCACGATATCCCGGCGATGATCGACACCGGCGCGACGGTGGTGGCGATCAACGTGACGACGGCACGGCGCATCGGCATCACGCTGACGCCATCGGATTTCACCTATGCCGTCACCACCGCCAACGGCAAGGCGAAGGCGGCCGCCGCCACCATCGACGCCATCCAGATCGGCAAGATCTATATCGACAAGGTGCCGGCCGTGGTGCTGGAGGATTCTGCGCTTACCGGCACGCTGATCGGCATGAGCTTCCTCAAGCGCCTGTCGAAATACGAGGTCGAGAACGGCGCCATGATCCTGCAGCAATAGCGGGCCCGTTGCCCGCTATTCGGCGACCCTGCGCATGACCGGCTTGCGGCGCGACGGCCTCGCCTCGCCGAGCAAATAGGCGGCAAGGACGGCTGCGGCCGCTTCTTCGGCGCTCGCCTCCGACCGCGCGCGGACGATCGCCAGCGCATCGCCCTTCGCCACTTCCGCGCCGACCGGCAGCAGGCCGGTTATGCCCACCGCATGATCGACCGCGTCTTCCGGCTTCCTTCGCCCGCCGCCGAGCCCGACCACCGCAAGCCCGATCTCGCGCGTGGCGATCCCGGCGACATAGCCGCCGCGAGGCGCTTTCACCGCATGCTCCATTTCGGCCTTCGGCAGGAAGGCGCGGCAATCCTCGATAAAGCCGGAGGGGCCGCCGAGCGCACTCACCATGCGGCCGAAGGTTTCCGCCGCGCGGCCGCCGTCGAGCGCCTCCCGCGCCAGACGCATCCCGTCGGCATTGGAGGCGGCTATACCGGTGGCGCCCAGCATCTCGGCGGCGAGCGCCAGCGTCACTTCTTCCAGGCGATCGTCGCGCCGGCGCCCGGTCAAGAAATCGACGGCATTCTCGACCTCGACGGCGTTGCCGGCGGCGGATGCCAAGGGCTCGTCCATGTTGGTGATCAGCGCGGTGGTTTTCAGCCCGGCGCCGTTCGCGACCTCGACCAGGCTCTTCGCCAGCGCCGAGGCGTCGCGGGCGCGCGCCATGAAGGCGCCGTTGCCGGCCTTGACGTCGAGCACCAGCGACTGGAGCCCGGCGGCGAGTTTCTTCGACAGGATCGAGGCGGTGATGAGTGGGATGGACTCGACGGTCGCCGTGACATCGCGAATGGCATAGAGCCGCTTGTCGGCCGGCGCCAGGTTCGCGGTCTGGCCGATTATGGCGCAGCCGGTCTCGCGCACGGCCTTGCGGAAAAGGGCGCTGTCGGGCTGGCTGACATAGCCGGGGATCGAATCCATCTTGTCGAGCGTGCCGCCGGTATGGCCGAGCCCGCGCCCCGAGATCATCGGGACGTAGGCGCCGCAGGAGGCCACGATCGGCGCCAGCATCAGCGAGACATTGTCGCCGACGCCGCCGGTGGAATGCTTGTCGGTGACCGGTCCGGGCAGGTCGGACCATTCCAGCACGTCGCCCGAATCGCGCATGGCGAGCGTCAGCGCCACCGCCTCCTCCCGGTTCATGCCGTTGAAGAAGACGGCCATGGCAAAGGCGGCGGCCGGACCCTCCGAAACCGCGCCGGAGACGACGCCTTCGACGAACGCGGCGATCTCGTCCGCAGGAAGCAGCCTTCCGTCGCGCTTTCGGCGGATAAATTCGGCGGGGAGCATCATGTGCTCTGCTATACCCCGAACGGTGTCCAGATCGACTTGATGCGGGTCGCCTTGAACAGGAATTCCTCGCCCTGGCCCTCCTTGGGGTCATGCCAGTCGCGGGCCTTGCCGTTGTTGACCCAGGTGAGCTTGAGATTGCCGGCCGATTCCCGCTCGACCATCGCCGAGCCTTCGGCCGAGCCGAAATACCAGTGCGCGGCGACATCGTCGTGCCTGGCGATAACGGAGGCCAACTGGTCGCGGTCGCCGGTGACGATGTTCACCACGCCGGGCGGCACATCGCTGGTGTCGAGCACCTGGTAGAGGTCGCAGGCCGCCAGCGGCTGGCGCGGCGACGGCGTCACCACGACCCGGTTGCCCATGGCGATCGCCGGCAGGGTGAGCGACAGGAAGGAGATGAGCGGCGCATCGTCCGGACAGGATATGCCGACCACCTCAAAGGGCTCCGGCAGGGCCAGCGACAGCATGCGCGGCTGCGGCCCCCGCACCGCGCCGTCATATTTATCGGCCCAGGCCGCGTAATACATGATGCGCGCCACGGAAGTGGCGACTTCCTTCCTCGCCTGCGCGGGAGAAGCGCCGGTCGCCTGACGCAGGCGGGCGGCGAATTCGTCGGTCCTGAGTTCGAGGTTCTCGGCGAGGAAATAGAGCACCTGCGCGCGCGCATGACCGGTCATGCCGCTCCAGCCCTCGGCCTTGCGCGCCGCCTCCACGGCGTTGCGGATATCCTTGCGGTTGCCGTAGCCTGCTTCGGTGACGATTTTGCCTGCATGGTCGTAGATAGGATAGGAATAGCCCGAATCCGGCCGTGCCTGCTTGCCGCCGATATAGAGTTTTATCGTTCGGTCGAGCGCCCGTCCGCCGCCCGGCAAGTCTTCGCCGGCGGGCAGCGGAGCCTCAAGCGGCGGGGCGATCCGGGTCGGCTTCGCCTTCTTCAGCCATGCCTGCGCCAGATATTCATGCATGCCTTCGCGGCCGCCCTCGCGGCCGAAGCCGCTTTCCTTGTAGCCGCCGAAGCCGACCGCTCCGTCGAACAGATTGGTGGAGTTGATCCACACCACGCCGGATTTTACCTGCCGGGCCGCGTCGAAGGCCGTGTCCAGGTTTTGCGACCAGATCGAGGCCGCCAGCCCGTAGCGGCTGTTGTTGGCAAGCTGCACCGCCTCGCCCGGCGTGCGGAACGTCATCGCCACGAGCACCGGCCCAAAAATTTCCTCCTGCGCCAGCGGCGATGCCGGCGACACGCCGGTAAACAGGCTCGGCGGGTAGAAGCAGCCGGGTCGTCCCGAAACCTCTTTGGCCCAACTCGGCTGCCACAGCGCGGCGCCTTCTTTTACACCGGCCTCCACCTTGGCGGTAATCGCCTCGATCTGGACCGGCGCGACAACGGCGCCGATATCGGTCGATTTGTCGAGCGGGTCGCCGACGCGCAGCTTCTCCATGCGCTGACGCAGCTTGCCGTAGAAGCGTTCGGCGACGCCTTCCTGAACGAGCGCGCGGGAGCCGGCGCAGCAGACCTCGCCCTGGTTGAACCAGATGGCGTCGACCACGCCTTCCACGGCCGCGTCGAGATCGGCGTCGGCAAAAACGATGAAGGGCGACTTGCCGCCGAGTTCGAGCGACAGCTTCTTGCCCGTGCCGGCGGTCTGCCGGCGAATGGCGCGGCCGATTTCGGTCGAGCCGGTGAAGGCGATCTTGGCAAAGCCCGGATGCGCGACCATCGCCGCGCCGGTTTCGCCGCCGCCATTGACGACGTTGAAGACGCCGGCGGGCAGGCCCGCCTCGTTGCAGATCTCGGCGAAGGCAAGCGCTGTGAGCGGCGTATGCTCGGCCGGCTTCAGCACCACGGTGCAGCCGGCCGCGAGCGCCGGCGCGACCTTCCAGGAAAGCATCAGGAGCGGGAAATTCCACGGAATGATCTGGCCGCAGACCCCGGCCGGCGCATGGCCCGGAAACTGCTCGTCGCGAAGTTCGGCCCAGCCGGCATGATGATAGAAATGGCGGGCGACCAGCGGGATATCGAGGTCGCGCGTCTCGCGGATCGGCTTGCCGTTGTCGATCGTCTCCAGCACGGCAAGGAAGCGGGCATGTTTTTGCACCGAGCGGGCAAGCGCATAGAGATGGCGTGCGCGCTCGTTGCCGGAAAGCGCCGACCATTTGGCGAAGGCCAAGGTCGCCGCCTTCACCGCCTTGTCGACGTCATTCTCCGTACCCTCGGCAACCTCGCCGATCTCTTCGCCGGTCGAGGGGTTGAAGACCTTGAAACTCCTGGTCTCGGGCTTGGTGAAGCGGCCGCCGATGAAATGGCCGAACGATCCGCCCTGGCGCTTCAGCCAGGCGCGCACATGCGCGTCTTCCTCAGGCGCCGGGCCGTATTCCATCGTGCGCAAAATATCCTGTATCTGGTTCATGACGACAACCCCTATGCCAACCCATGCCTGTCGGCAGAGGAATACCGGCCGGTGACGAAATGCTCGATCTGGCGCTCGATATCGCCGAGAAGCGAGCTTGCGCCGAGGCGGAAAAGTTCCGGCGCCATCCAGTCGCGGCCGAGCTCCTCCTTCATCAGGATCAGCCAGGCGAGCGCGTCCTTGGCGGCGCGGATGCCGCCGGCCGGCTTGAAACCTATTCTGTAGCCGCTCGCTTCCAGATAGGCGCGGATGGCGCGGACCATGACGAGGCTGACGGGCAGCGTGGCGTTGACCGCCTCCATGCCGGTCGAAGTCTTGATGAAGTCGGCGCCGGCCATCATCGCCACCATGGAGGCCTTGTAGACATTGGTCAGCGTCTTCAGTTCGCCGGTGGCAAGGATCGCCTTCAGATGCGCCTCGCCGCAGGCCTCGCGCATCTGCCTCACCTCGTCGTAGAGCGCCTGCCAGTCGCCGGTCAGCACATGCGCGCGGGTGACGACGATATCGATCTCGGCCGCGCCCTCGCCAACCGCATAGCGGATTTCGGCGAGCCGTTGCGGCAGCGGCGTCAGCCCGGCCGGAAAGCCGGTCGCGACGGACGCCACGGGGATACCCGAGCCTTCGAGCGCCTTCACCGCGACGGGCACCATGGCGGGATAGACGCAGACCGCGCCGGTGTGCAGCCGATGACCTGAAAGCCCGAGCGCCTCGACGATATCGTCCCTGAGGGGATGCTTCGCCTTGGCGCAGAGCCGCTCGACGCGGCCGGGCGTGTCGTCGCCGGCAAGCGTGGTCAGGTCCATGCATTCGATGGCGCGGACCAGCCACGCCGCCTGCCACGCCTTTTTGACCGAACGGCGGGTGGTGAGCGTGGCGGCACGGCGCTCGGCCGCCGACAGATTGACGTCCATCGCTTCGAAAAGAGAGGGCTCGAGCGCCATGCCCTCATTGCGCCTGATCGCGGCATGGACCGGGACGAGGCCGTTTTCGGCGGCGGGCCGGGCGTTTGCCATCCCGGCATGGTCGGTCTTGACGTTCATGCGATTTCTCCGATCGCCTCGCGAAGGATGGCGGCCAGCCGCGCCCCGCCGACCGGCGCCATGTCCTTCGTCTCCTGATGGGAAAGTTCCGCGCCGGTCATGCCGGCGGCGAGATTGGTGATGACCGAGCAGGCGGCCACGCGAAGCCCGAGGAAGCGGGCAAGAATGACTTCCGGCACGGTCGACATGCCGACCGCATCGGCCCCCAGCATGCGGATCATGCGGATTTCCGCCGGCGTCTCGAAGGACGGACCGGACAGCCACATATAGACGCCGCGATGAAGCGGGATGCCGGCTCGTTCCGCCGCCTTGCCGAGCGTCTCGCGGAGTTCGGCGTCATAGGCGCCCGTCATGCCGACGAACCGAAGGTCGCTCGATTCGCCCATCAGCGGGTTGGCGCCCGCGAAATTGATATGGTCCTCGATCAGCATCACCGATCCGGGCGGCATGTCGGTCTTCAGCGAACCGGCGGCGTTGGTCAAGACCAGCGTCGTCACGCCGAGGCCGGCGAGGATTTCGAGCGCCGGCCGCATCGCCGCGGCATCGCCTCTTTCGTAATAATGCGCCCGCCCGGCGAGCATGAGCACGGGTTTGCCCGAAAGCCTGCCCGCGACCAGTTCGCCGGCATGGCCGCTGACACCGCCGGTCGGAAAGCCGGGCACGTCGGCATAAGGGATGCGGATCGCGCCCTCGACCTCGTCGGCGAGGTTGCCGAGGCCGGAACCGAGCACCAGCGCCGTCGTCGGCGCGAGGCCCTGCAGCCTTTCGACCAGAAGGTCGATGGCGGGTTTCATTTCAGCGTCTCCCCGCTGAAGCCGAGCGGCAGCATTTCGCCCATCGTCACCGTTTCCACGATGCCGGCATCATCGCACAGATGAAGCCTCGTGTCGGCGCTAGCGAATTCCGCCAGCCGCTGGCGGCAGCCGCCGCAGGGCGTAATGCGCGCCATCTTCTCGGCGACGACCGCAATCTCGGTGATCCTGCCGCCGCCGCCCATCACATAATGGCCGAGCGCCGTGGTCTCGGCGCACCAGCCCTCCGGATAGGAGGCCACCTCGATATTGGCGCCGGAATAGACGCGGCCGTCCTCCGTCCTCAGCGCCGCGCCGACCGGGAAGCGCGAATAGGGCGAATGCGACTTGGCCATGGCGGCCCGCGCCGCAAGGAAGAGATCATGCGACATGGGGTGAGTTCCCGGCAGTCGGCAATCGGCAGTCGGCAGTCGGGCGGTACGTAAGAGACAGCCAGCGACGGACGACGCCAGCGCGCGGGCCGTTTAAGTCCGATTGCCGATTGCCGACTGCCGATTGCCGGACTTCCTCTGCCAATTGCCTCATCTCACCTTTCCTTCACATAGGGCACGCCGCCGGCGCGCGGGGGGATGGCCTTGCCGATGAAGCCGGCGAGCAGCACGCAGGTAAGGATATAGGGCAGCGCCTGCATCAACTGTACCGGCAGCTTGCCGATGCCCGGCAGCGCGATGCCCTGCCAGCGGATCGAGATGGCGTCGAGGAAGCCGAAAAGCAGGCAGGCGAACATGACCGGCACCGGCTTCCATTTGGCGAAGATGAGCGCGGCGAGCGCGATGAAGCCGCGCCCCGCCGACATCTCCTTGACGAAGCCGGCCTGCTGCGCGATCGAAAGATAAGCGCCGGCGACGCCGGTCAGCACGCCGGTACAGATCACCGCGCGGTAGCGCAGCCATGCGACCGATATGCCGGCCGTATCCACCGCCGCCGGGTTCTCGCCGACGGCGCGCAGCCGCAGCCCGAAGCGCGTGCGGAACAACACCCACCAGGTGAACGGCACCATCAGGAAAGCGAAATAGACGATGATCGAATGGCCCGAGATCACGTTCGAATAGATTGGGCCTATAATCGGCACCGGACGGATGGCGTCGGCGAACGGGAAGGTGATATCGCCGAAGCGCGCCGCGCCTGAGACGGACGGCGTGCGGCCCCCCTGATGGAACCAGGCCTGGCCGAGGATGACCGTCGAGCCCGAGGCGATGAAATTGATCGCCACGCCGGAGACGATCTGGTTGCCGCGATAGGTGATCGAGGCGACACCGTGGACCAGCGACATGGCGATCGAGACGACGATCGCGGCACTCAAGCCCACCCACGCCGAGCCGCTGATATAGGCGGCAGCACCGGCGGCGAAAGCGCCGGTAAGCATCTTGCCTTCCAGCCCGATATCGAAGATGCCGGAGCGCTCTGAGTAGAGGCCCGCAAGTGCTGCCAGCAAAAGCGGCACGGAGACACGCACCGTCGCGTCAGCGATCTGGACGAGGACCGTATAGGCTTCCATCATGACCCGGTCCCCACCTTGGCTTCCACCCCGACCGAGCGAGGGCTGAGGCTTGCGAAGATCGTCTGGATCGCCGGGCGGAACATGTGCTCAAGCGCGCCGGCGAAGAGGATGACCAGCCCCTGGATGATGACGATCATGTCACGCG
>JAKDNM010000125.1 GCA_030456445.1 Hyphomicrobiales bacterium | reverse complement strand
GAAAGCAGCTATCCCCGCTCGCGGGGAAGGGCACGAGGTTCGTGACCGCGGTACCCGGGTTACGAATTGTATGAGCGTCATCGTCCATCCCGATGCGCGGGTAAGCGCTCTTGCCGAAATCGAGCCATCTGCCCGAGGCTCGCGGATCGAACTTCAGGCAGGCGTGGTGATTGACAGCTTCGTCAAGATCAAGCCGGTCGGTGGCGTGGGCGACGTGGTAATCGGCGAGAATAGCTACATAAACAGCGGCTGCGTGCTCTATTCAGGAAATGGAATCCGCATCGGACGTGACGTACTGATAGCCGCCAATTGTACGCTTGCGGCTACGAACCACGCATTCGATCGCTCCGACCTGCCAATCCGGCTACAAGGATTCCAGCCGTCGCGCGGTGGCATCGTGATCGAAGATAACGTCTGGATCGGCGCGAATTCCGTCCTCTTGGATGGAACTGTCGTTGAGACAGGTTGCGTGGTGGCCGCCGGGTCAGTCTTGCGCGGACGACTAAAGGCGGGTCACCTTTATGGCGGAACGCCGGCCAGACTGATCCGGAGGCGCAGCTAGAGTGCGGATCACAATTATCGGAGCGACGGGTTTCATCGGCGGACAGATTGCCCAATGGCTCGGCGCGTCTGGGCATGAGATTCTCACACCGGCACGAGCCGAAATAGCATCACCAGCGCCCCCTAACGGCAGAGGAACGGTCGTCTGGGCCGCAGGTCTTACTTCGGACTTCCGCGCGCGGCCTTTCGATACCGTGGATGCCCATGTCGCTGACCTGGGTCGGATGCTCCGCGTGGGTGGTATCGAGGCACTGGTATATCTGTCCTCGACTCGGGTCTACCAGCGCTGCACCGAAACATCGGAGGGAGCGGTGCTAAGCGTCCGTCCTGACATCCCATCGGACCTCTATAATTTATCGAAGCTGATGGGGGAAAGCCTATGCCTGACGTCTGGCATAGATCGCGTCGCGATTGCCCGCCTGTCGAACGTGATTGGTCCGAACGAGGGCCGACGTAATACTTTTCTCGGTGCCCTGTGCCGCGAGGCGCGAGGCGGGCAAATCGTCCTACAGTCCGCACCGAACTCTGCAAAGGACTATATTTGGATCGACGATGCCGTGCGTAGCTTGGTCGAACTCACCACCGGAGCGAGCGAGGGTATCGTGAATGTGGCCTCCGGGCAGCAGATTACGCATGTCGCTTGGTCTGACGCGATCGCCCGTACTCTCGGTGCGACGGTCAAAGTAATACCCGGCGCCAAGCCCGCAGGATTTTCTCCCATCGATGTTGGCCGTCTTAATGGGCTCATTGGCACCGAGCGGATTAATCCATTATCTCGCGTTGCTGAAATCACGCTAGCGTGACACAGACAGTAGCAACATTATACGCGAAACCGGAGAAAGTCATGGGTCCCGTTGAGCAGTTTGCCAAGGAACGCACCGAAACGGTCGACAGCTATGCGCGCGATAATGAGTTCCAGTCGCTGTCACAGGACTGGCTGCGCGAAAGCATGCGTCGGAGATATGTTTATAACTTCGACTGGCTTGGCCGACCTATCATCCAGTATCCCCAAGACGTAGCTGCGTTGCAGGAGATCATCTGGTCGACGCGTCCTGACATCATCATCGAGACCGGCGTCGCGCATGGCGGATCGCTCGTGCTCTCGGCTTCCATCCTCGCGCTGCTGGATTATGCCGATGCGAAGGCGGATGAAACAACCCTTGATCCTGCCCGGCCCAGCCGCCGTGTAATCGGCGTCGACATCGATATCCGACCCCACAACCGTGCCGCCCTGGAGGCTCATCCGATGGCTCCTCGAATCGACTTGATCGAAGGCTCGTCTGTCGATCAAGTCGTGATCGATCGCGTAAAGGCAAGTGTCGCGGAGACTGGGCGAGTCATGGTCTGCCTCGACTCGATGCACACGCATGATCATGTGCTTGGCGAACTCAATGCCTATGGGGAACTTGTAAGCCCTGGCTGCTACTGCGTGGTGTTCGACAGTTTCATCGAAGATATGCCTAGGAACTTCTTCGTCGATCGCCCTTGGAATGTAGGCAACAATCCCAAGACTGCAGTGCATAGCTGGCTTGTAGATCATCCCGAATTCGAGATCGACAAGACAATCGATCAAAAGCTTATGATTTCCGCTGCTCCGGACGGATATCTGAAGCGGATAGCATGAACGAGCTGTTTGAGGATCGCGATCGGAAGACGTTGCGTTCGGCTGTAGGCCATCGCTTCATGATGACGGTGCAGGGAAAATCCCTACAGGATCACCATAGTCAATAATGTAACACCGATCCGGACGGCTCCGTCCTCAAACATTGAACAGACAATCCAGGTTAGCCCCTCTTCCCTATCGCCACCGGCCGATTAGCTTTCTGTCATGGAAAGCGTCGGTTCGTTCTGCAGGAGAACCGGCCAAGAGGAGAAGAAGATGATCGAAGGGATCCGGGGGCTGCATCACGTCACATCGCTATCGAGCGACGCGGTGCGTAACAACGCCTTCTTCACCGAGACGCTGGGTCTTCGCAGGGTGAAGAAGACCGTCAATTTCGACGCGCCGGAGGTCTATCACCTCTATTACGGCGACGAGGCCGGCACACCGGGCTCCGTCATGACCTATTTTCCCTTTCCCGGCATCGCCCGCGGCCGCCCCGGCACCGGCGAGGTCGGCACCACGGCCTTTTCCGTGCCGGCCGATGCGCTGGAATTCTGGAAGAAGCGGCTCTCCGGCATGGGTGTCGACGGACTGAAGGAGGATGAGAGCTTCGGTGAAAAGCGCCTGCATTTCGGCGGCCCCGACGGCGACGGCTTCGCGCTGGTCGAGACCGGGGACGACGGGCGCGCGCCATGGACGGGCGAGGTCGGCGCCGACCATGCGATCCGCGGCTTCCATTCCGCCGCGCTCAGGCTGCGCGACGACGGCGCCACGGCCGAACTCCTGCGCTATATGGGCTATCGGGAAATCGATGCGAAGGACGGCGTCACGCGCTTCGGCATCGAAGGCGGCAATGGCGCGGATTTCGTCGATATCGAGACCATGCCCAATATCGCGCTTGCCGATCAGGGCGCGGGCTCGGTCCACCACGTCGCGTTTGCCGTCAAGGATCGTGCCAGGCAACTCGAAGTTCGCAAGGCGCTGACCGATACCGGCTATCAGGTGACACCCGTCATCGACCGCGACTATTTCTGGTCGATCTATTTTCGCACGCCCGGCGGCGTGCTTTTCGAGGTGGCGACCAACGAGCCGGGCTTCGACCGCGATGAGGAGAGGGCGCATCTCGGCGAGGCGCTGAAGCTGCCGACGCAGCACGAGCATCTGCGTGCCTTCCTCGAAGAGCACCTGCAGCAGATCACGGATCGGGGGACAGCGTGGTGACACCCGATACCTATAGCTTTGCGGAAAGGAAGGGCGCGGCGGGCGGCGCGCTTTTCCTGACCTTCCACGGCACCGGCGGCGACGAGCATCAATTTACCGGCCTTGCGGCGCAATTGATGCCGGATGCCACGATAGTCTCGCCGCGCGGCGATGTCTCCGAATATGGCGCGGCGCGCTTCTTCCGGCGCACCGGCGAAGGCGTCTACGACATGGCCGACCTGACGATCCGCACGGAAAAGATGAAGCGCTTCGTGTCGGGCCTGAAGGCAGGGCATTCGCCCTCACGCGTCATCGGGCTCGGCTATTCCAACGGCGCCAACATCCTCGCCTCCGTACTGTTCGGTGAGGCGGGCCTGTTCGACGACGCGATCCTGATGCACCCGCTCATTCCGTTCGAGCCGCCGGAGAATCCCGGTTTGGCTGCGGCCCGGATCCTGATCACCGCCGGCCGCAACGATCCGATCTGCCCGCCGTCGCTGACGGAACGACTCGGCGGCTATTTTCGCCGTCAGGGTGCGGAATTGCATCTCAAATGGCACGATGGCGGCCATGGGATCGAGCCGGGCGAGATCGCGGCGGTCCGCGATTTTCTCGCACGCAACCAGGCGCCGGCCCGCTGATCGCAGCACAATCGGCCGACCGGGCGTATACTTGCCGTCGGCGCGTGCTGCGGATGTAGGCCGGAGCCGCGGCCGCAGGGAGGCTCCATGGCTGAAGAACACGAAGCGAAGCAGATCGAGATGATGCGGCAGATGGTGGCATTTGCCGAAAAGCAGACGGACTATTCGCTGCAACGCTCGGAGATGTCGGAGGTACGTTCCTACCACAATGCCGAGCGCACGCTGTCGGTCTGGGTGCGCACGGCGCTGGCGCTGATGATCTGCGGCCTCGCCATCGACCGCTTCGGATTGGTGGTCGACGGGAGCGCCGGCCCGGCGCGCGGCCTGCTGCTCGACCGGGTATCGACGTGGACGAGCATCGGACTGGTGCTGCTCGGTGTGATCATAGCGATCACGACCGGGCTGCGCTTTCTGGCCTATGCCCAAATATGGCGGCGGCAACACCAGCCACCGCCCTTTCACGGCCCCTATCTGGCGTCGTTCTTCGCGGGGATGGTGGCGCTGTTCGGCGCCGTGCTTCTGGCCATCATGATGACGGCCACCGCGTGACGCAGCGCCGCTATCGGGACCAGGTGCGGCTTCCTATCCGCGTTCGCATACGCTACCACGCGACCGTCGGATTTCGACCGCAGGCGTTCGGAGGTGGAAGTGCACAAGAAGCTGGTCCTGGTCGGTTGCGGCAATATGGGCTTCGCCATGCTTTCGGGATGGCTGAAGACCGCCAGGCTCCAGCCGGGCGAAGTTCTTGTCGTGGAACCGGGCGAGGCACTGCGCCGGCGGGTGGCCGATCTGAAGGTCGAGGCCGTCGCCGACGCATCCGAACTGTCTGACGGGCTTGCGCCGGACCTCGTCCTGTTCGCGGTGAAGCCGCAGATGATCCGCGCCGTCGCACCAGCCTATCGCCGTTTCGCCGCCGCCGGCGCAACTTTCGTTTCGATTGCCGCCGGGACGCGTATTGCGCTTTTCGAGGAACTTCTCGGCAAGGGTGTCGCCGTCATGCGCTGCATGCCCAACACGCCGGCTGCCATCGGCAAGGGCATGATGGTGCTGGTGTCGAACGACAAGGTTGCGCCCGCCATGGACGGCTTCATCGAGGCTCTCATGTCGACCAGCGGCCGGGTCGCCCGCATCGATTCGGAGGATCTCATGGACGCGGTGACGGCCGTGTCCGGTTCCGGCCCGGCCTATATCTTCCATTTCATCGAATGCCTTTCCATCGCGGCCGAGAAGGCCGGGCTGCCCGCCGAAACCGCCAAATTGCTCGCCATGCAGACCGTCTACGGAGCGGCGAGCCTTGCGGTGGAGAGCGGCGAGGAACCGGGCAGGCTGCGCGAGCAGGTCACCAGCCCGAACGGCACGACCGCCGCCGCGCTCGCCGTGCTGATGGGCGAGAACCGCCTCCGCGACCTCGTGACCGAAGCCGTCGAAGCGGCGCGGAAGCGTTCGGTCGAACTGGCCGGATGATGGGGAGACAGCCGGCCTCTTTGAGGACCGGCCGCTCACCCGATCCACGACCTTACTGCGTGTCGGCGCCCGAGACGACCTCACCGAAGGGCTGCCAGCGCTCGCCGTCGAACTTGATCAGTTGCATGTCCTGCAGCGGATAGAAGTCGGTGGCGCTGGTGTTCACCTGGATACCGGGAGGCGTCAGGTCGAGGTCGACGTTCTTCATGTTGGCGGCCGACTTCATGATGCCCGAATGGGTGAAGTCGTCGCAGGCGCCCTCCAGCACCTTCTCCAGCGTCTGGCTGACGCTGTAGCCATAGACCGTGAAGCTCGAATTCTTGTCGCCGTCGGGATAGTATTTATCCATGAAGGCGTTCCACTTCTTCATGCCTTCGTCGTCCTTCCATTGCGGATCCTGCGAATCCTTCAGGTAGAGCGCGCTGATCACGCCCTTGGACGCCTCGAAGCCGGCCGGCTTCAGCACAGCGCCGACGGAATTGGAGACGCTGTTGAGCAATTGCGCCGGTTTCCAGCCGAGTTCGGCCGCTTTCTTGATGGCCTGTGCGGCGAATTTCGGCGTCGCCACGTTGAAGAAGACATCGGCGCCCGAGCCCTTGAGGTTCACCATCTGCGAATCGACCGTCGGGTCGGATGTCTCATAGGGCTGCTCGGCTACGATCATCGAGGCCTTGTCGCCAAGCCCGGCTTTGAGGCCGGCGAGATAGTCCTTGCCGTAATCGTCGTTCTGGTAGAGCACGGCGATCTTGGCGTCGGGCATGTTCTTCAAGAGGTAGCGGGCGTAGATCTTGCCCTCCGACACGTAGTCGGGCTGCCAGCCCATGGTCCAGGGGAAATGTTCGGGGTCGCCGAATTTGGAGGCGCCGGTGGCGACGAAAAGCTGCGGCGTCTTCTTGGCGTTCATGTATTTCTGGATGGCCGTGTTGGTGCCGGTGCCGAGGCTGTTGAAGATCAGCGCCACCTGGTCGCTCTCGACAAGCTTGCGGGCCTGCTCGACCGTCTTGGGCGGGCTGTAGCCGTCGTCGTAGCTGATGAACTCGATCTGCCTGCCGCAGACACCGCCATTGTCGTTCAGCATCTTCATATAGGCGGCGTCGGTCTTGGCGATCTGCGAATAAGCGGAGGCCGGTCCGCTATAGGGCATGATGTTGCCGATCTTGATCGTCTTGTCGGTGATGCCGGTGGTTTCGTCGGCAGACGCCGCTACCACCGTGAGTGCCGTAGCAGCGGCCAGCACGCCAAGAATTGCCAGTCTGGAATTAGTCCTTGTCATTGGCCTAAACCTCCCTTTCAGCGATCCGGACGCGATTTCATTCGCCGTCCGATGAAGTCCGCGACCTTGCGGACGAGACCACCCGCGCCTGTCGGCATCAGGTAGATGAGGAGAATGAGGATCACCCCGTAAACGGCGCCGGCGAGCGCCTTGTTGAAGTGCTCGGCCACATTGGGGACGAAGACGACGAAGGCCCCGCCGACCAAAGCCCCCGGCAGCCAGCCGACGCCGCCGACGACAAGGCCGACGAACAGAGCAACGGACAGGAAGAAGGTGAAGCTGTCGGGCGCCACGAACTGCACAACTATGGCGCCGAGCGCGCCGGCAATGCCGGTGAAGGCGGCGCTGACGCCGAAGGCGAGCGATTTATAAAGCGCGTTGTTGACGCCCATGGCGCGCGCCGCGAGCGGATTGTCGCGGATCGCCATCAGTGCCCGGCCGGAGCGGCTGGAAACGAGATTGACCGCGAACCAGTAGAGCAGCAGCCCCACGACGAGCGTGAAATAATAAAGCCACTGGTCCTGGCTGAGCGGCAGGCCGAACGGGGCATCCGGTTTCGTGATGACGATGCCCTGCACGCCGCCAGTCCACGGCTCGATCACGGAGAGCTTGAGGAATTGCGGCATGGCGACCGCAAGCCCGAAAGTGGCGAGCGCCAGATAGATCCCTTCGAGCCTGAGTGCCGGCAGGCCGAACAGGAAGCCCGACAGGAAGCAGACGATCCCCGCCGCCGGCAATGTCCAGCCATAGGCCAGGCCGGCATCCTCCATCAGGATCGCCGCCGTATAGGCGCCGATCGCATAGAAGGCGCCGTGGCCGAGGGAGAACTGGCCGTTGATCCCGGTGAGCAGGTTCAAGCCGAGGATGGCTATCGCATAGATCAGCATCATGGTGAGCTGGAAGATGGTGAAATTGGCGAGGAAGAGCGGCAGCGCCGCCAACACCAGCACGACGACGATGCCCGCCCAGTTGCGCGCCCCGAAACGGGAGACGGGCTTGCCGGCTGCGGTAATCGCGGAGCTTTCTTCGCGGACGCTCATCTCAAACCCTCTGGACGATCTTGCGGCCGAGCAGGCCGGAGGGGCGCACGACGAGAACGGCGACGATGACGAAAAGTGCGACGGGCAGCTTCAACTCCGGTCCGACGACGGGGATATAGGTGCCGGCGAGGTTTTCGATGATTCCGACGGCGAGGCCTCCGATGACGGCACCGACGGGGCTGGTCAGGCCGCCGAGCACGGCGCCGGCAAAGCCGTAGAGCAGGATGCTCACCATCATGTTCGGTTCGAGGAAAACGACCGGCGCGATCATCATCCCGGCAACCGCGCCGATCGCCGAGGCCATGCCCCAGCCGAGCGCCGTCATCCAGCCGACACGTATGCCGACGAGGCGGGCCGATTCCGGATTGGCGGCGGCGGCGCGCATGGCAAGCCCTATCCGTGTGAAGCGGAAGAAAACGTAAAGCAGCGCCAGCACCAACAACGTGACGACGATCATGCCGGCCTGATGCGGGCTCATGAGCCCGCCGAACAGCGCGCCGGAGCCGAAGGGGCTGGGGAACGGCTTGATCTCGAAATTCCAGATGAAACCGGCGAGGCTGTTGAAAATGGCGAAAAGCGCGATGAAGACGACCACGTGGCTGAGAACGGGAGCGTTTTCAAGCCGCCTGAAGACGAGCCTTTCGATGACGATGCCGCCGGCGAAGGAAAGCGCCACCGTCAGCACGAAGGCCAGCCAGTAGGGTACGCCCCAGGCGAGAAGCTGCCAGGCGACGAAAGTAGAGAACATCGCCATTTCGCCCTGTGCGAAATTCAGATGGTGGATGGCCTGGTAGATCATGACGATCGCCAGCGCCATGCAGGCATAGATCGCCCCCGTAGCAACGCCGGACACGATCTGCTGGATGAGGATTTCCATCTCCGTCAGTATCCCAGATAGGCGTTGCGGATGGATTCGTCGTTCCTGATCTCTTCGGCCGATCCGGCGACGGCGATTTCGCCGGTCTCCAGCAGATAGGCATGGTCGGCCAGCGACAGCGCGAAATTGGCGTTCTGCTCGACCAGCAGCATGCTCACCTTCATTGTCTCGCGAACATGCGCCAGGATGCGGAAGACCTCCTCCACGACCAGCGGCGCCAGGCCGAAGGAGGGCTCGTCGAGCAGCATCAGCCGCGGCCTCAGCATCAGCGCCCGGCCGATCGCCAGCATCTGCTGCTCGCCGCCCGAAAGCGTGCCCGCCTGCTGCCGGCGGCGCTCCTTCAGGCGCGGGAAATAGCCATAGATGCGCGCGACATCGTCGGCGACCTCGCGGCGTGCCGGCCGCGACATGGCGCCGAGTTCGAGGTTTTCCTCCACCGTCAGGTTGAAGAAGGTGCCGCGTCCTTCCGGCACATGCGCGATGCCGAGGCGCACGATATCCTCGGTCCTGGCGCGGGAGATCGGGCGGCCGTCGAACTCGACCTCGCCTGAGCGGGGGATCATGCCGCAAAGCGCCCTCAGCGTCGTCGTCTTGCCGGCGCCGTTGGCTCCCAGGAGCGCCGTGACGCCGCCTTCGGCAATCGTGAAATCCAGCCCGCGCAGCACCTTCAGGTCTCCATAGGAGGCTTCGAGGCCGCGCACGGAAAGCAGCGGTTTCACGATTTTCCGTCTCCGAGATAGGCGCGGATCACTTCCACGTCCGACTGTACGCCGGCCGGGTCGCCCTCGCAGATCTTGCGGCCGAAATTGAGCACGACCACCTTGTCGGAGACGCCCATCACCAGGTTCATGTGGTGCTCGACCAGCAGCACTGTCACGGCGCGGTCGTCGCGCATGCGGCGGATCAGCCGGCCGAGCTCACCGATCTCGTCATGGTTCAGCCCGCCGGCCGGCTCGTCGAGGAGCAAAAGCTTCGGTCCGACCGCGAGCGCGCGCGCCATCTCTGCCCGCTTCAGCGTGCCGAAGGGCAGGCCGGCCATCGGCAGGTCGGCTACCGAGCTCAGTTCCAGATAGGCGATCAACTCGTCGACGATGCCGTTTATCCGCTCCTCGGCGCGGCGCATGCGCGGCAGCCTGAGCCCGTCGCTCAGCATGTCGGTCCTCGCCCGGCAATGCGCTCCGACGCGGATATTGTCGCGCACGGAAAGGCGCGAAAAGGAAGCGAGGTTCTGGAAGGTGCGGCCGATGCCGATCTCGGCCATGCGGCTGGCAGCCCTTTTGAGGATGCTTTTCCCCTCGAAAAGAATATCGCCGGAAGTCGGCGTATAGAGCCGGCTCAAACAGTTGAAGAGCGTCGTCTTGCCCGCCCCGTTCGGCCCGATCAGCCCGAGGATGCGGCCGCGCTCAAGATCAAAGCTTATGCCGTCCAGAGCCCTGATGCCGCCGAACGCCACTGAAATGTCGCGGATCGCGAGAAGCGGGAACGGGGCAGATTCCTGCTGCGGCACGCATCCTCCTCCCACCGGCTCCTCCCATTGGCGGGCGAACACGGGTCGGCTTCAATTCCCGGCAGCCATCCTCTTTGTCTTCGTTTTGTCCGGGCGGCGGATCAGTGTCCACGCCATCCGATAGAAACATCGCGCCGGCACCGGGTCAACGAGTATGTCGATGGATGGCAAGCCGACCGGAGCCGGCCGCCGCTCAATGCGCCTCGTCCCAATTGTGTGCGGCGCGGGCATCGACACGCAGTGGAACCGCCATATGGATCGCCGGCATGGCGGCGTTCTCCATGACGTGACGGATCACGGGGATCGCCCTTTCGACCTCGTCCTCCGGTGCCTCGAAGATCAGTTCGTCGTGCACCTGAAGCAGCATGTCGGTATGCGCCAGACCGGCGGCGGCGAGCGCATCCTCTATGCGCACCATGGCGCGGCGGATGATGTCGGCGGCCGAGCCCTGGATCGGCGCGTTGATGGCGGCGCGTTCGTTGTTGGCGCGGATCGACGGGTTCGAGGCGCGGATTTCCGGATAGTGCGCACGCCGGCCGAAGATGGTCTCGACATAGCCGTTTTCGCGCGCGAACGCCTTGGTCTGTTCCATGTAGTCGCGGATACCCGGGAAGCGCTCGAAATAGCGGCGTATGTAGTCGCTTGCTTCCTCGCGTGGGATCGAGAGCTGGTTGGCCAGGCCGAAGGCCGAAATGCCATAGATGATGCCGAAATTGATGGCCTTGGCGCGGCTTCGCACCTCACGCGGCATGCCCTCGACCGGAACGCCGAACATTTCCGACGCCGTCATGGCGTGGATATCGGCGTCGTCAGCGAACGCCTGCTTCAGCTGAGGAATATCGGCGACGTGGGCGAGAATGCGCAGCTCGATCTGGCTGTAGTCGGCCGAGATCAGCCTGTGACCCGGCGCCGCGATGAATGCAGTGCGTATCTTGCGCCCCTCCGCCGTCCGGATCGGGATGTTCTGCAGGTTGGGCTCCACCGAGGAAAGCCGCCCCGTCGACGTGGCGGCCAACGCGTAGGAGGTATGCACGCGACTTGTGTCGGGGTGGATGTAGCCCGGCAGCGCGTCCGTGTAGGTCGATTTCAGCTTGGTTAGCTGGCGCCAGTCGACGATCTTGCGGGGCAGTTCGTAGCCTTCTGCGGCAAGCTCTTCCAATCGTTGCGCGGTTGTCGACCATTGCCCGGTCTTGGTCTTGGAGCCGCCCGGCAGCCCCATCCGCCCGAACAGGATGTCGCCGAGTTGCTTCGGCGAGCCGATGGTGAAGCGCTCGCCGGCGAGCGCGTAAATCTCGTCCTCGA
>JAKDNM010000230.1 GCA_030456445.1 Hyphomicrobiales bacterium | reverse complement strand
CAGGTGACGGCTATCGGGATATTCTGTCTCGCGGTTGGCGTGATGACGCTCACATAAGAAATTCAAGCAAACACGTCCCAGCGCCCGACCGGGCATCGCGGCTGGTGCCGCGCCCCCGCAGAGCCCAGCCGCGTAAGCGGCGTACGGGCGCGAGTGAAAATAAAAATATCCTACCCGATCTCCGCGCCCAGCCCGCGCATCAGCCCCATAAACTCAGGGAAACTCGTGGCGATCATGTTGGCGTCGTCGACGGTCACGGGCTTTTCGGCTGCAAGGCCCATGACGAGGAAAGCCATGGCGATGCGGTGGTCTAGATGGGTGGCCACGATCCCCTTCCTGGCCCCCTGCCCGTCCGGTCCGCCGCCGAGGCCCTTGCCTCCGGGGCGGCCGCGCACGGCAAGGAAATCCTTGCCTTCCGTGCAGTCGACGCCGTTCGCTTCCAGCCCGCGCGCGACGGCGGCGAGGCGGTCGCTTTCCTTGACGCGCAGTTCGTCGAGCCCCTGCATCAGCGTCTCGCCCTCGGCCAACGCGGCCGCCACCGCCAGTATCGGATATTCGTCGATCATGGAGGGCGCGCGGTCGGCCGGCACCGTCACGCCGCGAAGCTCGGAATGCCTCACGTGCAGATCGGCGACATCCTCGCCGCCGGCGTCGCACCCATTCAGGAATTCGATCGAGGCGCCCATTTCGAGCAGCGTGGCTATGAGGCCGGTGCGCGTCGGGTTCATCAAGACGTTCTCTATGACAATGTCCGACCCCGGCACGACGAGCGCCGCCACCAGCGGGAAGGCGGCGGAAGACGGGTCGCCCGGCACGACGATCGTGCGGCCGGTGAGCCGGCCCTGGCCTTGCAGGCGGATATGCCGCACGCCTTCATGATCGGTCTCGATATCGAGTTCCGCTCCAAAGCCGCGCAGCATCTTTTCGGTATGGTCGCGGGTCATCACCGGCTCGACGACGGTGGTGACGCCCGGCGTGTTCAAGCCCGCGAGCAGCACGGCCGATTTCACCTGCGCCGACGCCATCGGCACGCGATAGACGATGGGGGCGGTTGCCTTGGGGCCGCGCAGCGTGATCGGCATGCGGTCGCCCTTAGCCGCGTTCACGACCTGCACGCCCATCTGGCGGAGCGGATCGAGCACGCGGCCCATCGGCCGCTTCGACAGCGAGGCGTCGCCGATGAAAACCGTCTCCATGTCGTAGGCGCCGACGAGACCCATGGTCAGCCGCGAGCCGGTGCCGGCATTGCCGAAATCGAGCGGCGCGGCCGGTTCCACCAGCGCACCGTTGCCGGTGCCGCGGATGATCCATTCATCGCCTTCCCTGCGGATGACGGCGCCCATCGCCTTCATCGCCTCGCCGGTGCGCATGACGTCCTCGCCTTGGAGCAGCCCGGCGATGCGCGTCTCGCCCGAGGCGAGGCCGCCGAACATGAAGGAGCGGTGCGAGATCGATTTGTCGCCCGGCACCCGGATACGCCCGGAAAGGCCGGCGGAACGGTGCGAGGCGGCGGGGCGCGGCGGCGCTTGGTGGGTCATGGCTTCGGCGGCGGATTCAGAGGTTGCGGCATCCCTTGCGGGCGCGGCTTCGTAACACGGCGTTTGTTGGCGGTCACCCCTCGATCAAAGCCGTATTTCGCACTCAAATCCGCCCGGATTTCCCTGCTGCGGGCGCTTCGTTCGATAGGCTTTGACACAGCGGCCCGATGTGGATATGGGGACCGGACTTTTCATGAACCTTATTGCCGTCCCACACCCGTCTGCGGGCGGCCGGAGCGACCGCTCAGCGCAGCAGAGACGACGAGGCAGAACAGTGGCGAAATCTGAACTTGGAATGAAACGCATCGACCCGGAAACCGGGCGCAAATTCTACGACCTGAACAAGGATCCGATCGTCTCCCCCTATACCGGCAAGAGCTATCCGCGTTCCTATTTCGAGACGGAAGGCGACAACGCCGTCGAGGAAGAGGAGGTGGTGGTGGAAACCAAGGAGGCCGACGACGAGGAAGAGGCCGGTACCGAAACGGTCTCGCTTGAGGAGGCCGACGAGGAGAAGTCCGGCAAACCCGGGGATTCCGCCGATCTCGGCGACGATGAGGACGACGACGTCGACCTCGGCGACGATGACGACGATACCTTCCTCGAAGAAGAGGAAGAGGACGACGATGACGTTTCCGGCATCATCGGCGTCGGCGGAGACGACGAGGAAGGCTGAGGCAGCCTGGCCGTGCGGCGGCGCGGAAGAAAAGCCGGCAGCCGGGGCTTGATATCACCGGACGGGCGGTTTAGAAGCCGCCCACATGGCGCGGGTCCCATCCCGCGCTTCTGTCCGTCGAGCCGAAAGACGGCTCGGCACAGTGGGGCCATAGCTCAGTTGGGAGAGCGCTTGAATGGCATTCAAGAGGTCGTCGGTTCGATTCCGATTGGCTCCACCA
>JAKDNM010000229.1 GCA_030456445.1 Hyphomicrobiales bacterium | reverse complement strand
CTTTTCGACCGGGTGGTGCTGATGCACCCGCTGATCCCGTGGGAGCCCGTGCCAAATGCGGTGCTGAGGTCGCTCGATGTGCTGATCACTGCCGGTCGGCACGATCCCATCTCGCCGCTCCCGCTCACCGAGGCATTGGCAGGCTACCTTACCCGGCAGGGTGCGACGGTCGATCTGCAGCTACATGATGGTGGCCATGATATACGCCAGGAAGAAGTCCACGCCATCACCTCATTCCTTACCCATAAGGGCTGAGGTCTCTCGCGCCAAACACAATCACCAGGTCCGTTTCTCGATCAGCTACGCCAGGAGGATCATCATGAGCTGGATGCCCGACATCGAACCCAATTGCCCCCAGGCAGGGAATCTTGACGACATCGAGACGCTGATCGTGCCGCGTGCGCGCGATCTAGGCGGTTTCGAGGTCCGCCGCGCCCTTCCTGCGCCGAAGCGCCAGATGGTCGGCCCCTTCATCTTCTTCGACCAGATGGGACCAGCCGAGTTCATCGACGAAGGCGGCATCGACGTCAGGCCGCATCCCCATATCGGGCTTGCCACTGTCACCTATCTTTACCGAGGCGAATTTCAGCACCGCGACAGTCTCGGAACCAACCAGATGATCTATCCGGGCGAAGTGAACTGGATGGTGGCCGGCAACGGCGTCACCCATTCGGAGCGCACCAGCGAGCAGACCCGCGCCAAGCCCCATCATTCGCTGTTCGGCATCCAGACGTGGGTGGCGTTGCCAGAGGCTCATGAAGATATGCCGGCAAGCTTCGAGCATCAGGGCCAGACCGCGCTTCCCCTCATTACCGGCGAGGGCAAGCAGGTGCGCCTCATCCTCGGCAATGCCTGGGGCCAGCGTGCGCCGGTCAACACGTTCTCCGAGATGTTCTACGCCGACGCTGTCCTGCAACCCGGTGCGAAAATACCGTTGCCGGACAATCACGAGGATCGCGGGCTTTACGTCACCGAGGGTTCGGTGATTGTCGCTGGCCAGGAATTCGAGGCCGGGCAGATGATGGTCTTCCGCCCGGGTGATGCCATCACCATCGCCGCTGGTGGAAGAGGAGCGCGCCTGATGTTGCTCGGCGGCGAGACGCTGAATGGCCCGCGTTACATCTCGTGGAACTTCGTCGCCTCATCGAAGGAAAAACTCGATGCGGCGAAGGAAGCCTGGATCAAGGGCGATTTCGAGCATGGCCGCTTTCGGTTGCCACCGGGTGACGATGCCGAATTCATCCCATTCCCGGCGGCCGACGCATCCGGCCACTGAATGAATCTCCAACTATCAACGAAGGAAAATGAAATGGCGAAAGTTCTTGTCCTCTACTACTCCAGCTGGGGTCACGTGGAGAAAATGGCGCTTGCGGCGGCCGATGGCGCCCGCGAAGCCGGAGCCGAAGTGACCGTCAAGCGGGTTCCCGAACTCGTTCCCGAAGCGGTAGCGAAAGCCGCTTACTACAAGCTCGATCAGGATGCCCCGATCGCCGAGCCGCTCGAACTGGAGAACTACGACGCGATCATCCTCGGCGCCTCGACGCGTTTCGGCGCGATGGCCGCCCAACTCAAGAACTTCCTCGACCAGACCGGGCCTCTCTGGGCCAAGGGTGCGCTGGTCAACAAGGTCGGATCGGTAATGTCGTCGACGGCCACCCAGCATGGCGGGGCGGAATTGGCGATCCTCTCCGCGCAGGCCACGCTCCAGCATCATGGCATGGTGATCGTGCCGCTATCCTACGCCTATCAGGGGCAGTCGGGGAACGACGTGGTGCGTGGCGGCTCTCCCTACGGCATGACCACGACCAGCGACACGGACGGTTCGCGTCAACCTTCCGAGCAGGAACTCGAAGGGGCCAAGTTCCAGGGCAAGCGCGTGGCCGAGATCACCATCAAGCTGCACGGCTAAACGGTTCACGGCATAAGCTAATCCGATCTGGCCGCCCGCCTTCTTCTGAACGGGCGGCCAGAGAACTTTGAATAGGGCAACAACTCCCCAGACGACGTTCGATCATCGCATGGCTGTCGTCGAGCTTTCGCCTTGGTCGCCCGCTGTCATTGCTCGATCGGTGGGATGTTCGGCTCCAGCCAGTCCGCGTCAGGCGCAAAGGCCCTCCAGGCTTTTTGCGTGTTTGGACGAGATCGGCTCGCCAAGTCATTGAGTGCGATACTAGCGACATAGATATTTTGAACTTCATGACGGCTGAAATGTTGGCGGCGGCGTGTTCTATACGCAGGCCATCAGCATCGAGGTAGAATCCGGATACTCTCCCCACCACGGATCTCATCTCGGAAAGTATGGAACGCCGCAAGAATCGTGCCCGATCTCAAATCGGGAGCATCGACAGGCGACGCAGCAACAAGGAACATCATGACAACCATTCTTGAGCTTGCTGGGCTGCGCTTGCTCTTTCCCGCGCCGTGCGCCACGGTGTGGGGCAAAG
>JAKDNM010000025.1 GCA_030456445.1 Hyphomicrobiales bacterium | reverse complement strand
AAAGCGGTCACCCTTCAAATTCGCAAGGGCGAAACGCGGCCGGTGAACCGGCATGTCTTGACCGCGGCCTCCGACTTCGCAGCTTCTCTCGACGAGTTGCAGGCGCTTTGTCCGAATCTCGAGAACGTCGCCCTCGTGGTCACCTGGTTCGGCAGCGACCTGCGCGCGGGCGAATGCAAAATCCGTCCGGCCGTGACGCAGGGCAATCCCGACGGGCTGTCACAAGGTTGGCAGGTCTCGGGCGTCGGCCGGGGGAGTGCTCTGGTCGTATCAAAACATGACGGATCGCCTGCTTATGGCGGCACGCCTTCGGACCGTTCTGTGCGCGATGCCATCGTTGAGATCAAGGCGAGAGGGCTCAAGGTTACGCTCTACCCGTTCGTAATGATGGACGTGCCGGCCGGCAATGCACTACCGGACCCTTACGGCGCCGCCGCCCAGCCGTCATATCCGTGGCGTGGACGTGTAACCTGCACGCCCGCGCCGGGCCTCTCCGGTTCACCCGACAAAAGCGCTTCGATCACAGGTGAAATCGATGCATTCTACGGTAACGGAAGCGATTGGGGCTATCGGCGCTTCATGCTCCATTATGCCAACCTTGCGATGGCGGCGGGCGGCGTCGATGCCTTCCTGATCGGCTCTGAGTTGCGCGATCTCACGACGCTACGCGACGATCGGAACAGATTTCCATTCGTGGGCAAGCTGTGCGCGCTGGCCACCGACCTGCGGGCCACCTTTGGTTACGGCACCAAAATCACTTACGGCGCCGACTGGAGCGAATATTTCGGCTACCACCCGGCGGATGGCTCGGGCGACCTCTTCTTCCATCTCGACGCCCTGTGGGCGCATGAGGCGATCGACGCTGTCGGTATCGACAATTACATGCCGCTTTCCGACTGGCGCGCCGCCGACTACGCGGGGGGTAATCCGGACGGGTTCGAAGGCCCCTACGACCCAGACGGCCTCGTTGCCTCCATCGCCGGTGGCGAAGGCTTTGACTGGTATTACGCCAGTGAGGACGACAGGAAGGACCGCCGGCGCAGTGCCATCACGGACGGCGCCTACGGCAAAAACTGGACCTTCCGGTACAAGGATATCGCCGGCTGGTGGTCGAATGCCCATTATAATCGCGCCGGCGGAGCCGAGGCCTCGACACCCACTGCCTGGGTGCCGTGCGAAAAGCCGATCTGGTTCACCGAGCTCGGATGCCCTGCTATCGATCTGGGGCCGAACCAGCCCAACGTTTTTCCGGATCCAAAATCCTCCGAGAGCGCCTCGCCTTATTTTTCCAACGGCGGACGCTCCGATCTGGCGCAGCAGCGCTTTCTGGAGGCGCATGGCAGATATTGGGATCCCGGCGAGCCCGGCTTCGAGAATGACGCAAATCCGGTCTCGCCCGTTTATGGCGGCCGCATGGTTGACCTTTCACGCCAATATCTCTGGTCGTGGGACGCAAGGCCCTATCCCGCTTTCCCGCTGCTCCGCGATGTATGGAGTGACGGCGGAAACTGGATGCTCGGCCACTGGCTGAACGGACGGGCTTCCGGTATCTCGCTCTCCGGTCTGATCGGCGCCATTCTTGCCGATCACGGCCTGCCGGCCCCTGATGCCGCGAAGGCGGATGGCTTCCTGACCGGTTATGTGATTTCCGATCCGTCTTCGGCACGTTCCGCCCTGCAGCCTCTGGTCGACATTTTTGGACTAGCTGTTCATGAGGACGACGGCGGATTGGTCTTCCGCTCGCCGACGGCGTCGGCTACCGCGCCCATGGAAATCACCGATGCCGCGGTGGACAAGGGTTCCGCCGTCATCGAAAAGGTCCGCGCCGCCCATGGCGACCTTCCCGTCAGCGCCACGGTCTCCTTCCAGGACGGCTTGCGCGATTATCAGTCGGCATCGGCGCGAGCGCTGCGTGAGGGCGCGGCGTATGAACGGGAACAGACACTTGCACTGCCGGCGATCATGGATACGAGCATGGCGCAAGCGCTTGTCGCCGACTGGCTTCGCCGTGCCTGGCGCGGGCGGGAAGAGATCGGCCTGGCGGTGCCTTCCGCTGCAATCGCCCCACAGTCGGGGACCATCATCCGGGTCTTGGGCAGCGATGCCGAGTTTCTTGTAACCGCGATAGATGAGGGCGTCCTCGACAGAATCTCGGCGCGCCGCATCCTGCGCGTTGCTCCGGTGCCATGGCGACCCGTCCTGCCGTTCGTCGACATGGCATCGCCCGGCGCCGTCGCAGGCGAGCCGATGGCCCTCTTTATGGATTTGCCCATGATATCGGGCGATGCGCCTGAAGACCAGTTTCGCATAGCGGTATGGTTGATGCCGTGGAAGACCGAAACGCTTTATGTGTCGCCCGAGGATACCGGCTTTGAACTCCGCGCCTCGATCGGGCTGCCTGCTGTTGTAGGCGAACTGCTGGAGCCGCTCGGCTCAGGCTTTTCCGGTCGCTTCGATCGCTCGGAGACGCTCCAGATCAGGCTGTCCGACGGTGAATTGCAGAGCATCTCGGAGCTTCAACTCCTCAATGGCGGCAACGCCGCTGCCCTTCGTTCGGCGAACGGGGCATGGGAGCTTGTTCAGTTCCAGACGGCCGAGGAGACGGCACCTTCCATCTGGCGACTTGGCGGTCTTTTGCGCGGTCAACTCGGAACAGAGGATGCAATGGCAGCCGGTGCCATGGCTGGCGCCGCCTTCGCGCTTTTGGACGAGGCGGTGAAGCCGACCGGCCTGCTTTCTTCGGAAATCGGCCTGCCGCTCAATTGGCGGGTAGGGCCAAGCGGCGAGGATTTTTCCGGCCCGGCCTTCAGCGCATATACTGAAACGGGAGGGTTGCGGGCTCGAACGCCGTTGTCGCCCGTGCACCTGAAGGCGGCAAGGCGGCCGGGTGGCGACATCGATATTTCATGGATCCGCCGCGGCCGTATCGATGCAGACAGTTGGCTCGGCCCCGATATCCCGCTTGGTGAGGAAACGGAGGCCTACCGCGTCGATATTGTTGCGGAGAGCGGCACGCCGGTTCGTACGCTGACGGCTTCGTCATCCTCATTGACCTACTCGGCAGCAGCCATGGCGCAAGATTTTCCTGCCCCGCCTGAAAGCATCCGGATCACCGTCCGGCAGATCAGCGCCGCGGTCGGCCCCGGTATACCGGCCTCGATCCTGCTCACGCTCGGCTGATCCCTTCCTCCCGTTTTTCTTAACCGCAAAGGAAACGCAAATGGACGCAATAAAATCCTGGTATCTGTCCCGCACAATCTGGGCCTCGATCGTGACGATCGCCATGTCGCTAGCCGGCCTGTTCGGCATCTCCACCGCCGGGATCGACAGTTCATCGTTGACCGATACGCTCCTGCAGGCAATCAGCGGCATCGCCGGTATGGCCGCAATTATCGCCCGCCTTTTCGCGACGCATCAGTTGAAATAGATTTCGATGTTTATGCCGACCGATACGACTTCATCGGCCGGCATTCATTTCGCATTCAGAAGCGATGCGCTAGAACGGGCGGCATGAGACGTTGTCTTCCCTTTTTCTCTTCTGTTGTGGCGGCTCTTTCTGTCATGGCGGCCGCAATAGAGCCCTCGGCGGCGGCTGATTGCTATTCCGTCGGCCAGCAGGTTGCCGCGCAGAACGGCGGGCAACTCGCAAAAGCCAGGCCTGAGACGAGGCGCGGCAAGACCGTCTGCGTGGTCGTTGTCTTAATCCCCGCCAAGAACGGGCAGCGTCCACGCCGGGCCGAAATCGTCGTGCCGGCAGGATAGCGAGAGCCATGCGAATATTGATCGTCGAGGACGACAAGGATCTCAACCGGCAGCTTGCAGAAGCCTTTGCCGATGCCGGTTACGTTGTCGACAAGGCCTTTGACGGCGAGGAGGGGCATTTTCTCGGTGATACCGAGCCCTACGATGCCGTCGTCCTCGATATCGGCCTGCCGCAGATGGACGGTATCAGCGTCGTGGAGCGCTGGCGTCGTGACGGCCGAAAGATGCCCGTCCTGATACTGACCGCACGTGACCGCTGGAGCGACAAGGTGGCCGGCATCGATGCCGGTGCGGATGATTATGTCGCAAAGCCCTTCCACATCGAAGAAGTGCTGGCGCGCCTGCGAGCCTTGATCCGCCGCGCTGCCGGCCACGCATCCTCCGAACTGGAATGCGGATCGCTTCGCCTTGACACCAAAGCTTCCAAGGCTGACATCGACGGCAAACCGCTGAAGCTCACTTCCCACGAATTCCGCCTGCTCGCCTATTTGATGCATCATATGGGCGAGGTAGTTTCGCGCACCGAACTGGTCGAGCATCTCTACGACCAGGATTTCGATCGCGATTCCAATACGATAGAAGTCTTCGTCGGGAGGCTCCGCAAGAAGATGGGCGTGGATCTGATCGAGACGGTACGCGGCATGGGTTATCGCATGCGTGAGCCGGCCTCTTCATGAATAGTGCAATCAGGCGCTTTCGTCCGTGAATCTCGGCCCCCGCACTGTTGCCTTTCGCGTCATCGCCTTTTCAACCGTATGGGCGATCATTACGCTGGTCATAATCGGCACGGTCATCTCGGCGCTCTACTACAGGTCGAGCGTCCGTAGTTTCCGGACCCTTCTTTCCGCTCATCTCTTCAACCTTGTCAGTTCAGTCAGCGTGTCCGATGACGGCACGCTGACCGGGAATCCCGATCTCGGAGATCTGCGGTTCAGCGAGCCCGGTTCAGGATGGTACTGGTCGGTCAGGCCGATTTCGAGCAGTGTGCATGGCGACCTTCATTCCCCGTCGCTCACGGGGTCGATCCCCGCGCCGCGGAGAGCCGTCCCCTTTGACGCGGATTTTCGGCGCAATTATCGCGTAAGAGGCCCGGGCGGCGACAGGCTGGAAGTTTTGGAAAGCGAGGTCGTCCTCGATACGAACAACCGCGTCGCACGCTTCCTCGTCACCGGCAACCGCAACGAATTGCGGGCCGAGATCGACAGTTTCCAGCACCGCGTCTATCTCTATCTGTCGGTGTTCGGGATTGGCATGATCCTGATAAACGCTATCGCGATTCTGCTTGGCCTTCGCCCGCTCGACAGGGTCCGGCAATCGCTCCAGCGTGTCCGCGAGGGTACCGCTCATCGCCTTGACGGAGATTTTCCTGCGGAAATCAAGCCTTTGGCGGCCGAAACCAATGCACTGATCGACAACAGCAGGCGCATGATCGAGCGGTCGCGATTGCAGGTTGGAAATTTGGCGCATTCGCTAAAGACGCCGATCGCCATTCTCCAGAACGAAGGCCGTGCGATCGGGGGCAGGCGGGGCAAGCTGGTGGTCGAGCAGACCGTCGCGATGCAGCAGCAGGTCGACCATTATCTACGCCGGGCCAGGATCGCCGCGCAGCGCGACAGCATCGTCTTCCGCACCCCGCTGTTGCAGCCATTGGAGCGGCTGGTGAGAGTGATGGTGAAACTCAATCCCGATATCGTTATCGAACTCCGTGCCCCTGAAAGTGAGGCCGTCTTCGCCGGCGAAACGGAAGATTTTGAGGAAATCGCCGGTAATCTTCTGGAAAACGCCATGAAATGGGCTCGGAGCAAAGTATCCGTTTCCCTGCGCACGTCGAGTGGTGCGGGTCGGGACGGAACGGCGACGCTTGTAATCGAGGATGACGGTCCCGGAATTCCTGCCGAAAGAGCCCACGAGGCGTTGAAGCGCGGACAGCGTCTGGACGAGACGAAGCCTGGCTCGGGTCTGGGACTCGCGATCGTTTCCGATCTTGTGGAAGAATATGGCGGCGCGCTCGAACTCGGCCGCGCGGAACTGGGTGGCCTCAAGGTCGTTGTGCGGTTGCCGGCGGCCTGAGCGTTCGCCTTACTTGTGTTGCGGTGCGATAAGAGCCAAAATCCGCATACATGAATCAGACGGCGGCGGGCAATTGGTTCGTGAGAGGAAGCGGCATTTGTTGACCAGAGGGTTTGTCGGCGCCGGGTGCGCGATCGCTATGGCATTGGTTTCAGGTTGTGGGACGCCGCACCCGAAGGCCTCCCCGGCAGCCAACCCGGCGATCGCTGCTTATGCAGGGCCGCGTACCGGCAATCCGATCCTCGACGCCATGGCAGGCGGGCTCGTCGGAGGTTCGATCGGCGCGGATTTCACTTCGAAAGACCGCCGCGCCGCACTCCAAGCGGAATACAAGGCCCTCGAGTACACGCGAAGCGGCCAGAAAGTGACCTGGCAAGGCAAGAGTTCCGGGCTTCGCGGAGAAGTGACGGCTGGACCGCCTTACCAGGTAGGCTCGCAGAATTGCCGGCAATATTCCGACACGGTCTATTCGGGCCAGGCTGCCCACACGGCCAGAGGTACGGCATGTCGCAATCCCGACGGGAGTTGGACGCCGCTAACTTGATGCGTGAAAACCTGGCATCGGGCTTTCGTCCGCCAAATCGCCGCAGGCGCTGCCTGTTGGCTTTGCCCTGACCTGCGGCTATTGAACCGGCATGTGGTTCTGGGCCGTTGCCGCGCTTCTCACGCTGGGCGCCTCTCTGGCGATCCTGCTGCCCATGCTGCGTGCCGAGGGGCGCGCGGCTGCCGCCGACGCCTACGATATCGAAGTCTATCGCGACCAGCTTTCCGAACTCGACCGCGATGCCGGCAGGGGTTTGATCCGGCCGGCGGAAGCCGAAGAGGCGCGCACCGAGATCGCCCGCCGTATTCTCCGCGCGGGCAAGAAGGAAAAGAGCAACGCAACGGTCCGCAGCAGAAGCGGGCGCCTGCTGGCCGGCGCAGCCGTGCTCGCGGTGCCGCTGATAAGCTGGAGCTTCTACGGTGTGCTCGGCTCTCCGGACCTTCCGCCCGAGCCGCTGGCCGCCCGGTTGACCAAGAATCCCGCCAGTTCCACCATCGACGAACTTGTCGCGCGCGCTGAGCATCATTTGGCGGAAGCCCCTTCCGATGTCCGCGGCTGGGAAGTGCTGGCGCCGATCTATGTCCGCATGAGCCGTTTCGCGGACGCCGCCAATGCTTACCGCACGGCGATCAGGCTGGACGGCTCCAGTGCCGCGCGTGAGGCCGGTCTCGGCGAGGCCCTCACGGCGGAACAGGGCGGAATGGTCTCCGCGCAAGCCGAAACCGCCTTCGAAAAGGCCCTCGCGCTCGATCCCGAAAATGCCAAGGCACGCTTCTTCCTGGCAACAGCCCAGGCACAGGAGGGCAAGGCGGAAGAGGCGGTCAAGGGGTGGAGCACCCTGCTCATCGATCTCCCCCCGAACTCACCTTGGCGTGCCGCCGCCGAACAGGCGCTTGCCGCCGTCGATAAAAAGCCGGCCGCCATGCCCGGCCCGACGCAGGATCAAATGGCCGCTGCTTCCTCCATGTCGGCTGGCGACCGCGCCGCCATGATCGAGACGATGGTATCGCGGCTCGATGGCGAGTTGCGCAAGAACCCCGACAATCCGGACGGCTGGATGCGGCTGGTCCGCTCCTATTTGGTTCTGGGGAAGAAAGTCGAGGCTGAGGATGCCCGCAGGCGCGGCGTCGAGGCGCTTGGCGCGGACAGCAATGGCGCGAAGGAACTCGATAAGTTCGCCGCCTCTCTCGGCCTGGCTCGGACGGAGTGACGGGATGACGCGCAAGCAAAAACGCCTCTCGATGATCGCCGGCGCGCTTGTGTTCCTGGGCGCGGCGACGACGCTTACTTTCGTGGCGCTCGGCCAGAAAGCCTCCTATTTCTATATGCCCTCCGATCTAAAGACGGCCATCGTCGAACCAGGACAACACATCCGCCTCGGCGGACTGGTAGCGAAGAACAGTATTGTCCATGGAAAGGGCGCGGAGATTGCATTTGGCGTCACCGACGACAAGGATACGGTGAAGGTGACATATACCGGCATCCTCCCCGATCTTTTCCGGGAAGGGCAAGGCGTGGTCACCGAAGGCTCGTTTCGCTCCGACGGCGTATTCGTCGCCGATAGTGTGCTTGCCAAGCATGACGAGCGCTATATGCCCAAGGAAGTCGCCGAAGGGCTGAAGGAAAAGGGCGTCTGGCAGCCGGATTAGGAATCTTTTTGTCATGGTAGAAACCGGACATTTCGCGCTCGTTTTAGCCTTCGCCATGGCGCTGGTGCAGTCTGTGGTCCCGATCACCGGCGCGCGAACCGGCGACGAGCGCCTGATGGCGGTCGGTGCGCCAGCCGCGATCGCCTGTTTCCTTTTGACGGCGCTTTCCTTCGCCGCGCTGGTCACGGCTTACGTCCAGTCCGACTTCTCGGTCGTCAATGTCTGGGAAAATTCGCATTCGCTGCAGCCGCTGATCTACAAGATCACCGGAACCTGGGGAAACCACGAAGGCTCCATGCTTCTGTGGGTTCTGATCCTGACCCTGTTCGGTTCTCTGGTGGCGCTGTTCGGCCGCAACCTCCCGCCCTCGCTCAAGGCGACCGTCCTTTCGGTTCAAGGCTGGATCGGCGCTGCGTTCTTCCTCTTCATCCTCACCACCTCGAACCCGTTCACCCGGCTGATACCGGCGCCGATCGAGGGCCGCGAACTCAATCCCATCCTGCAGGATATGGGTCTCGCGGTGCATCCGCCGCTGCTCTATCTCGGCTATGTCGGCTTCTCGATCTCCTTCTCCTTCGCGGTCGCCGCGCTGATCGAGGGGCGCATCGACGCTGCCTGGGCGCGCTGGGTCCGGCCGTGGACGCTGCTCGCCTGGCTCTGCCTTACCGGGGGCATTTCGATGGGCTCCTACTGGGCCTATTACGAACTCGGCTGGGGCGGTTTCTGGTTCTGGGACCCGGTCGAGAACGCTTCCTTCATGCCTTGGCTCGCCGGAACCGCGCTGTTGCACTCGGCGCTGGTGATGGAGAAGCGGTCGGCCCTGAAGATCTGGACGATCCTGCTTGCGATCCTGACCTTCTCCTTCTCGCTACTCGGAACTTTTCTCGTCCGGTCCGGTGTGCTCACCTCCGTCCACGCTTTCGCCACGGACCCGAGCCGCGGCATCTTCATCCTGTGCATCCTGACGCTCTTTATCGGTGGATCGTTCGCGCTCTTTGCGTTGCGTTCCAATGCGCTCGTGAGCGGGGGCCTGTTTCACCCGATCTCTCGCGAAGGCGCGCTCGTTCTCAACAATCTGTTCCTGACCACGGCCGCCGCAACCGTGTTGGTCGGGACGCTTTATCCGCTCGCCGTCGAGGCGCTCAGCAAGGACCGGATTTCGGTCGGCGCGCCCTTCTTCGAGTTGACCTTCGTACCGCTGATGGTACCGCTGCTCCTCGCCGTGCCGTTCGGGCCGATGCTGGCCTGGAAGCGCGGCGACCTCTACGCCGCCGGACAGCGCCTCTTCGCCGCCTTCGCCTGCGCCTTGCTCATCGGGATATGCGTGCTGCTTTTCGTCGACCGCACCGCCGTTCTGGCAGCGTGCGGCATCGGCCTGGCGGCCTGGCTTCTGCTTGGCGCGCTCACCGATCTCGTCTTGCGCTCGGGCATCGGTTCTGTTCCGGCCTACGTCGCGTGGCGGCGTCTCGTCGGACTGCCGCGTTCGGTCTTTGGCACCGCGCTCGCCCATATGGGCCTCGGGCTGACATTGCTCGGCATCGTCAGCGTCACCACCTTCCAGGGCGAGAAGATCGTCGCGCTCAATCCCGGCGAAAACCTCACGGTTTCGGGTTATGTTCTGCATTTCGAGGGCATGAAAGCCGGGCAAGGTCCAAATTTCACCGAGAGCCGAGGCGTCTTCGATATTATGTCCTCCGGCGGCGCGTCGCTCGGCAAGATCGTCTCCTCCAAGCGCTTTTTCCCGGCGAGGCAGACGCCGACCACTGAAGCCGGTATCCGTACCTTCGGCCTCAGCCAGCTTTATGTGTCACTCGGAGATCCCGACGCGAGTGGTGCCATGGTCGTGCGCGCCTGGTGGAAGCCGCTCGTCCTGCTGATCTGGCTGGGCGGTGTCGTGATGATGCTGGGCGCGGCCACTTCCCTGTTCGACCGGCGCCTTCGCGTTGGCGCGCCATCGCGGCGCCGCAAGGCTGCTTCGAAGCTTGCGGAGAGCCCGTCGTGAGACAAGCGCTCCAGGCGATATGTCTTGCCGCCGCGTTGGTATTATCGGTGGGCGTGGTGCCGGCATTGGCCGTGCGGCCCGACGAGATGCTCTCCAACCCGGCGCTCGAAGCACGGGCACGGGTCCTGTCTAGGGAGCTTCGCTGCCTCGTCTGCCAGAATGAATCGATCGACGATTCCAACGCCGATCTCGCCCATGATCTGCGCGTTCTTGTTCGCGACCGCATCAAAAGGGGCGATACCGATCAGCAGGCGCTTGCCTATATCGTCGCGCGCTACGGCGAATTCGTCCTTCTGAAGCCACGTTTTGATTTGCGTAACGCCGCGCTTTGGGGGACGCCCATCGTGCTTCTTCTCGCCGGCGGCCTGTTCATGCTTTTCGGCGCTCGCCGCCGGGCTGCATCCCCGCCGCTTTCGAGCGAGGAGAAGAAGGAACTGGACACAATCCTCTCCGGCCGGGACTGACCGCGCATACCCGGTTCCTGCCTCTTGATAATTACGAAAATTTCATTCGCCGGAAACGGCATCGTAATGTCGTATGCCCTATCTGTCCTTTTACAGGATGCGTTCCTCCGCATCCGACTGAAAAGAGGACACGACAAGATGAACAACCATATCCCTCCCCATGGCGCAATCCGCAAGCGCCTTCTCGCAGCAGTCGCGGCTATTGCGCTGACCGGCGCCGCCGGCTTCGCTGTCGTTTCCAACACGGTTCCCGTTCTGGCCGATCCCGTCTACGTCAAAACCGTTCAGGCGGTCCCGAGCTTTGCCGATGTGGTCGAGCAGGTTTCCCCGGCCGTCGTCAGCGTGTTGGTCAAGTCGCGCGTCGAGCCTGCCGCGGCCGATGGCTCACAGTTCTTCTTCAGCGGTCCCGATTTCGACAATCTGCCGGATGGTTCCCCGCTCAAGCGCCTGTTCAAGCAGTATCAGGACCAGCAGAAGCACCACCGTCATAATAACGACCAAGGCGGCAAGCTGCGTCCGACCGCTCAAGGCTCCGGCTTCTTCATTTCCGATGACGGTTACCTCGTCACCAACAATCATGTCGTCAAAGGCGGCGGGGCCTTCTCCGTACGCATGGACGATGGCACGGAATATGACGCCAAGCTCATCGGCACGGACCCGCGCACCGATCTTGCGGTATTGAAGGTCGACGGCAAGGGCAAGAAGTTCACCTATGTCCAATGGGCAGATGATTCGAAGGTCCGCGTCGGCGACTGGGTCGTGGCGGTCGGCAACCCGTTCGGTCTTGGCGGAACGGTTACAGCGGGCATCATCTCAGCGCGTGGCCGCGATATAGGCGCCGGCCCATATGACGATTTCATCCAGATCGACGCGGCCGTCAATCATGGCAATTCGGGCGGCCCCGACTTCAACATGAACGGTGAAGTTGTCGGCATCAACACCGCGATCTTCTCGCCGTCGGGCGGCAATGTCGGTATCGCCTTCGCAATCCCCGCGTCGACCGCCAAGGGTGTCATCCAGGATCTCATCAAGGATGGCCAGGTCGACCGCGGTTGGCTCGGCGTGCAAATCCAGCCCGTCACCAAAGATATCGCCAACTCGCTTGGGCTTTCCGATGAGAAGGGTGCCCTTGTCGCGGAGCCGCAGGGCGACAGCCCGGCCAAGACAGCCGGCATAAAAGCCGGAGACGTGATCACGGCGGTTGATGGAAAGGCGGTCGATTCGCCGAAGGAACTCGCACGGCTGATCGGCGGCATGAACCCCGGTAAATCGGTCCAGATCAAAGTCTGGCGCGATGGCTCGGACAAGACCTTGGATGTCAAGCTCGGAGAAATGCCGGCGCCCGATAAGATTGCCTCCGCCGACAATTCGAACCAGCAGAACAGCAACACTGCCGACACGCTCGACAGGTTCGGCCTCACTGTCACGCCGTCGGACAACGGAAAAGGACTCGTCGTCACCGACGTCGATCCCAACAGCGACGCGTCAGACCGTGGCATCCGGGCGGGTGACGTAATCGTTGCGGTAAACTCCAAGGATGTGAACTCCGCTTCGGATGTCGATCAGGCCGCCTCGGAGGCCGCCAAGGCCGGTCGCAAGGCTGTTCTGGTCAGGATCATGCGCGACGACAACAGCCGCTTTGTCGCCCTTCCCGTGGCCAAGGGCTGACAGGCCGGCGACACGGCACAGAACTCGGATGCGCCCCCGGCCAGCCCATACTCACACCCCCATGGGCAGGCTTGGGGAAGCATCGGGATCGGCGCAGTTTGATTGTCTTTGCCGATCCGGCGGCAGCGGGTCCCATCGCCCGCTGCCGCCTTTGCAACTGAAGCAGCCTCGACAGGGAGACCCGGTCATGGTTAGTCAGACAGCGAATGCGGGCGATTTGGCGAATAAGACGTCCATGAAGATACTGGTCATCGAGGACGATCGGGAGGCTGCCGATTATCTTGAGAAGGCTTTCGCGGAAGCGGGTCACAACGCCCATCTCGCTCGCGATGGCGAGGCGGGATATACGCTGGCGCGTAATGGAGATTACGACGTACTGGTCGTGGACCGCATGCTGCCGCAACGCGACGGGCTTTCGGTCATTGCCGGTCTTCGCGCTCATGGCGACGACACCCCTGTCCTGATCCTTTCGGCGCTTGGCGAGGTGGACGACCGGGTGACCGGCCTTCGCGCCGGCGGCGACGACTACCTGACCAAGCCCTATGCATTCTCCGAACTGCTCGCGCGCGTCGAGGTGCTGAATCGCCGCTCCGCCGGGAAGGACGTGGAGACGGTCTATCGGGCCGGCGACCTTGAGCTTGACCGCCTTTCCCACACCGTGAAGCGGGCGGGCAAAGAGATCACGCTGCAGCCGCGCGAGTTCCGGTTGCTCGAATATCTGATGCGCCATGCCGGTCAGGTCGTGACCCGCACCATGCTTCTGGAGAATGTCTGGGATTACCATTTCGATCCGCAGACCAATGTGATCGACGTGCATGTTTCGCGCCTGAGGAGCAAGATCGAAAAGGGCTTCGACGCGCCCGTCCTGCACACGATCCGCGGCGCAGGATACATGCTCAGGGCGGGCTGACCGCCCATGGCGGCACTGCGCGCCATCATGAAGACGACGGCCGCGCGGCTTTCGGCACTCTACCTGATCCTTTTCGCCATCTGCGCGATATTGCTCGTCTTCTACATGACCTCGCTTTCGGTGCACATGCTGGAGGCGCAGACCCGCGACACGATCAATGAGGATGTGCAGCGGCTTGCGGCCGGCTACGAGCGTGGCGGCCTCCCGCTGCTGGTGCGCGTGATCGAACAGCGCTCGCGCCAGCCCGGCGCCAACCTCTATCTCATCGCCGATCCGAACGGCCGTATTCTTTCGGGCAATGTCGAAAGCCTGGATCCGGGCGTGCTGTCCACCAATGGCTGGACAGAGCGCCCATTCTCCTATGTCCGTTACGGCGAAGGAGTGGGCGAGCGACCGAACCGGCCCACCACGGGAAGAGTGGCTGAGCACCGCGCGATCGCGGTGGTCCTGCGGCTCCCCAATCAGCTCATCCTTCTCGTCGGCCGCGATCTCGGCGAACCCGAGCGCTTCCGTCTTGTCGTACGCCGCTCACTCATGTTCGCGCTCGGCACAATGGGGTTGGGCGCGCTGCTCATCTGGTTTTTCGTCGGCCGCCGCGCGCTGAAGCGCATCGACAATATTTCCGCGGCCAGCCGCCGCATCATGGGCGGCGATCTTAGTGGCCGGCTGCCGGTTGTCGGGGCAGGGGACGAGTTCGACCGCCTTGCCGAAAACCTCAACATGATGCTCGGCCGTATCGCCGAACTGAACGAGGGTCTGAAACAGGTCTCGGACAATATCGCGCACGATCTGAAGACGCCGCTGACACGTCTGCGCAACCGTGCCGAGGCGGCGCTGGCCGGAAAGCACAGCACGGCCGAATATCGCGAGGCGATTGAAAGCTCGATCACGGAATCCGACCAACTCATTCGTACCTTCAACGCCATACTCATGATCTCGCGTCTGGAGGCCGGCTATTCCGCCGAGTCGACGGTCCCGATCGATCTCGATACGATCCTTCACGATGTCGTCGAGCTTTACGAGCCGGTCGCCGAGGAGATGGGAGTGGGCCTGGAAGCCGGCGTCGACGGCAAGCACACGATAACGGGAAACCGCGAACTGGTGGGTCAGGCGTTGTCGAATATCGTAGACAACGCCATCAAATACTCGGCGGGTTCCTCCGAGAAGGCGGCGGTGACGGTTAAGGCGGAAAGCGTCGATGGCGAGGTTCGCCTGACCGTTACCGATAATGGCCCTGGCATCCCGGAAGACGATCACGCTCGCGCAACCGAGCGCTTCGTGCGACTTGAGCAGAGCCGATCCCGGCCGGGGTCCGGGCTCGGTTTGAGCCTTGCCAAGGCGGTCATGAAATTCCACGGCGGGCGGCTCGACCTTTCTTCCGTGGAGCCGGGATTGAGGGTTTCAATGGCGTTTCCGGCAAGCAAGAAAGCGAATTGATGGGAAAGAAGGCGGTGGCCTCCCTCGGCGGCGAGGCTTGGTTCGGCGCGCCGGTCAGGCCGCTCGCTCCGTTGGACGGTGCTTTGGCGGAAGAAGAGATCGCCGCGCTTGCCGATGCTGCCCGCGAAGGCGGCTTTCTCCGGCTTGCCGCGCTTCTTTCCGCGCCCGGTCCATTACGCGATTTTCTCGCCGCTGCCTTCGACCTGTCTTTCTTCCTGCGCGATTGTGCCCGCCGCAGGCCTGAAATGCTGGATCGACTGTTCGATGAACCGCTCGATCGCCGGCTCCGTTCCCTTGGCGAAGAGATCAAGCAGGCGCCTTTCGGCCCTGATGTGACGGAACAGTCGCTGATGGCGGCGCTGCGGCGGCTGAAGACGGAGGCGCATTTCCTGATCGCGCTTGCCGATCTTGCCGGCGCGGACGCCGAGGGAACGGTAGGGCGGCTGAGCGTCCTTGCGGAGGCCTGCGTGGGCGCTGCGATCGATTTCCTGCTGCGTGACGCGCACCGGCAGGGCAAGCTGAAACTCCCTGATCCGGAAAGGCCAGCGGAGGGCTCGGGCTGGATCGTCCTCGGCATGGGCAAGCTCGGCGCCTCCGAGCTCAATTTCTCCTCCGATATCGACCTCATCGTCTTCTTCGACCCGCACGCTTCAGCCATTGTCGATCCGCTCGAGGCGGGAGACCACTTCGCCCGGCTGACGCGGCGGCTGGTGCGCATCCTGCAGGACCGTACCGGCGACGGCTATGTCTTCCGCACGGATTTGAGGTTGAGGCCCGACCCCGGCTCGACACCGCTTGCCATATCGGTTCCCGCAGCCCTGCATTACTATGAAAGCCGGGGCCAGAACTGGGAGCGCGCCGCCATGATCAAGGCGCGGCCCGTCGCCGGCGACCTGAAGGCGGGTGCGGCCTTCCTCAAGGAATTGCAGCCCTATATCTGGCGCAAATATCTCGACTATGCCGCGATCGCGGATGTTCACTCCATCAAGCGCCAGATCCACGCCCACAAGGGCCACGGCGAGATCGCGGTGGCCGGGCACAACGTCAAGCTTGGGCGCGGCGGCATCCGCGAGATCGAGTTTTTCGTGCAAACGCAGCAATTGATCGCCGGCGGCCGCTTTCCCGAATTGCGCGGCCGCGAGACGGTGCCGATGCTTGCCGAGCTTGCCGCGCGCGGCTGGATCACGCCCGAGGCGCGCGACGCGCTGGTCGGCCAATACTGGTTCCTGCGCGATGTCGAGCACGCGATCCAGATGGTCGCCGACGAGCAGACGCATACGCTGCCCGAGGACGACGAGGGGCTGGAACGCATCGCCCATATGCTCGGCTTTGCCGATCGCGAGGCATTCGCCGCGGCTTTCCGGCAGTCGCTTCAGGAAGTCGAGGGCCATTACGCGGCGTTGTTCGAGACCGCGCCGCAGCTTTCCGCCGGTATCGGCAATCTTGTGTTCACGGGCGATGTGGACGATCCGGACACACTGCAAACTCTTTCAGGCCTTGGCTTCGAACGGCCGAGCGATATCTGCCGCACCATACGCGGCTGGCATTTCGGGCGTTACCGCGCCACGCAATCGGCCGAAGCGCGCGAGCGGCTGACCGAGCTGACGCCGGCGCTGCTCCAGGCGTTCGGCGATACGAGGCGGGCCGACGAGGCGCTTATGCGCTTCGACGGATTTCTTGCCGGCCTGCCGTCGGGCATCCAGCTTTTTTCGCTGTTGCAATCGAACCCTACGCTCCTGAAGCAACTGGCCACGATCATGGGGGCGGCGCCGCGCCTTGCCGCCATCATCACGCGCCGGACGCATGTCTTCGACGGTCTTCTCGACCCCGGCCTGTTGAACGAATTGCCGGATCGGGACTATCTCGCCGATCGGCTTTCGGCCCTGCTGGAGGGAGCCCGGCAGTACGAAGACAGGCTCGACCGCTTGCGTATCTTCGCCGACGAGCAGAAATTCCTGATCGGCGTGCGCCTCTTGAGCGGAGCCATCGATGCCAACCGCGCCGGCATGGCTTTTTCCGATCTCGCCGACCTGACGATCGGCGCAGCGCTCGACGCCGTCATCGAGGAGTTCGCCGCCCGCCATGGCAGGGTGCCGGGCGGCACGGTTGCGATCCTCGGCATGGGCAAGCTCGGCAGCCGCGAACTCACAGCCGGCTCCGACGTGGACCTGATCCTGCTCTACGATCACGATAAGGATGCGGAGGAGTCGGATGGCGAAAAGCCTTTGGCGCCGTCGCACTACTATGCGCGGCTCACCCAGCGTCTCATTGCGGCCGTGTCCGCGCCTACGGCGCAGGGCGTGCTCTACGAACTGGACCTCCGCCTGCGTCCCTCCGGCAACAAGGGACCGATTGCGACCCACATTGAATCCTTCGTCAAATACCAGCGCGAGCAGGCATGGACCTGGGAACACATGGCGCTGGCGCGGGCGCGCGGCGTCGCCGGCGACGCGGCATTCCTGGCTCGCGTGGAACGCAACGTCGAGGAGATCGTCTCGCGGCCGCGTGATGCGGCGAAGCTTGCGAAGGACGCGCTCGAGATGCGCGCCCTGATCGAGGAAGAGAAGCCGCCCCGCTACATCTGGGACCTGAAGCTTATTCCCGGCGGCCTGATCGATCTCGAATTCGTCGCGCAGGTGGCGGTGCTCTCCGGCAAGCTCACTGGCAAGCGGCGCTCGACGGGTACGGGTGAAACGCTTTCAAGATTGCCGCTCGATTTCGCCGACCCGCAGATCGTTCAGGAACTGTTCAGCTCGCATTCGCTTTACTCGACCCTGACACAGATCATCAGGTTGTGCCTGACCGGTCCGCTCGATCCGGACGATATTCCGCCGGGGCTCGTCGATTTGCTCCTGAGGTATACCGACCTGCCGGAACTTGGCGTGCTGGAGGCGGATATCAAGGAGACGTCGCGGCAGGTTCGCAAGGATTTCGAGCTGCTGCTTCGTGGGAAGCGTATCTAAGGCGATGGGTTGCCGGAACGCTTTCCGTTCGCATGGGGTGACGATGCAACAGGAGAAGACCATGAGGAAATCTACCAGGCTAGCACTCGGTTTCGCCGCCCTCGCGGGAGCCATCGCCACCACGGCCTATGCGGCCGAGGGTCCCAAAGGCTCGGCAATGCACGGCATGCACGGAAACATGCACAAAGCGGATGCCGACAAGAGCGGCGATATTACTTTCGACGAGTTCTCGGCGGCGATGAAGGGCCGCATCGACACCGCCGACGCCAACCATGACGGCAAGGTCACGGTGGAGGAACTTGCCGCGCAACTCGAGAAGGCCCGTTACGAGCGCAAGGCCAAGCGCATGATCGCCCGCTTCGACACCAACGGTGACGGTGAACTGACCCAGGACGAAGTCGAGGGCCGGCAGAAGAAGCTCTTCGCCCTCCTCGACAGGAACGACGACGGCAAGATCGAGAAGAGCGAGATGCGGCGAATGGGTGGCTGGCACCATCGCGGCGGCCGTCATCACCACGGCGGTCACCAGGGGCATGATGGCCCCAATGACGGCGACGCCGAATAATCGGCGGATTGGGCGGGAATGGCGGAAGCCCCGGAGCAACCAGCTCCGGGGTTTTTCATTTGAACACGATAGCTGCTGTGGCTACGCGGCCTGCCGCATGGGCGGTTTCCGCTCCGGAATGCGGATGGAGACGATCGTGCCGACACCGTCTGTCGAGCGGATCTTCAACGCCCCGCCATGGAGTTCCGCCAGCGATCGCGAGATCGCCAGCCCGAGCCCGGAGCCGGCATGGCTCTTGGAGAACTGGTTCTGTACCTGCTCGAAGGGGCGGCCGAGCTTCTTCAGCGCCTCGCGCGGGATGCCGCAGCCATTATCCTCGATAGTAACGACCATGGCGCCGTAGGCCTTGCGGGCGCGGACGAGAATGCGGCCGCCTTCGCCGGTAAACTTCACCGCGTTCGATAAGAGATTGAGCGTGATCTGCTTGATGGCGCGGCGGTCGGCGAAGAGCGTCATGGAATCGGCGATCCGGGTTTCCACCTTGATCGACTTCTGCGCGGCCTGAAGCGAGATCACCTTCACCGTTTCAGTGATGAGTGGGCAAAGATCGATCTTCTCGCGTTCGATGGAGAACTGGCCGGCCTCGATCTTCGACATGTCGAGGATGTCGTTGATGACGCCGAGCAGATAGCCGCCGGCACCGTGGATGTCCTTCACATATTCCTCGTAGCGATCCGATCCGAGTGGCCCGAACAGGCCTTGCTGCATCAGTTCCGAGAAGCCGATGATGGCGTTGAGCGGGGTCCGCAGTTCGTGCGACATGTTGGCGAGGAATTCGGATTTTGCGCGATTTGCCGCTTCGGCCCGTTCGGTTTCCTTGAGGTAGCGGCGGTTGAGTTCGGCGAGTTCGCCCGCACGCTCCTCTTCCGCCTTGCGGGCGACGCTGAGGTCGTGGATCGTCGCCATCTGCCTGCGCTCGCTGTCGACCAGCTTTTCCTGATGCTGCTTGAGAAGCGTGATGTCGCTGCCGACCGAAACCGTACCGCCGTCGCGCGTCGTCAGTTCGTTTGCCTGTAGCCAGCGCCCATCGGCCAGATGCCGTTCGAAGGTGATGGCGCCGCGCATGCCGCTCGCCAGGCGCCGCTCGGCGATAAGCGGCTTCATCCGCGCCTCGATGTCGGCGCGCGACGTGCCGGGCGCCACGTCCCGATCCGAGAGGCCGGCATCCTGCTGGAATTTCGTGTTGCACATGATGAGTCGCCCGGCGGCATCCCACAATACGAAGGATTCCGTGATGTTCTCGATGGCGGTGCGCAACCGCTGGTCGGCCACTTCCGTCTGCCGAGCCAGATGAAGCTGCTCGGTAACGTCGACCGCGATGCCGATCAGGTGAAGTTCCGGCGCATCGGGGTCGGTAACCTGCGCGCGGGCACGCATCCACACCCAACGCCCGTCCGCGTGGCGCATCCGGAAGACCTGGTCGATATGGTCTGTCTCGCGTGAGACGATCCGGTTGGCGATGGTGAAGAGGTCGCCATCGTCCTCGTGGATGATTTCGGCCACCTCGCCGAAGGACAGCATCGTCTCGCATGGCTTGTAGCCGAGCATGTCGTACATGGAGCGTGACCAGTACATGCGCCCACGGGCCATGTCCCAGTCCCATAGCCCGCAGCGGCCGCGCACCAGTGCCAGGTCGATGCGCTGATGCGCCTGCAGATAGATTGCATCGGCCGATTCGGCCCGCTCTACCTGGCTGAAATAGGTGTAGAGGATCATGAGCAGGATGGCGGCGGTCAGCACGTAGAGCATCACGTTCAGCGTCACGGTGCGCCGCCACTCCGCAAAGACGGTCCTGACCGGCACCAGAACCGTCGCCGAACCCCTGCCGCCTTCGAGCCGGTTCATCGCGGCGTACCATTCCTCGCCACCGATGCCGATCTTCAGGACCCCGGCCCGCTCTGCGAACAGGAAGAGCGGCTGTCCGCCATGGACGAGCGCCCGCAGCGATTTGCCGGACCATTGTTCTGCGGAAGTCGTAACGGCGGTCATGCGGAAATTGGGATCGGTCAGTGCGACAACATAGCCGTCGCCGAATGCGCCGAACTCGGCTGTCTGGCGGACGAGATCCTGATCGTGCCGGTGGCCGTCCTTCTTGTTCTTGATGGAGGCGGCGTCGGCAAGCTGGCTGGCGGCAAGCGCGAGCATCGATTTCACGCCGCGCTCGACACTTTCATGCGCGTTCATGAGCGCAACGATACGGGTCGCCGCGACGATGATCAGGAACAGGACGATCATCGCCGGAATGGCGCGGCGCAGGAAGGGCTCGGCTGCCAAAAGGCGCCGATAAGCCGGAGCGGCGATCATTCGAGCGTTTCCTGCTAGCCCCAGGCCGGTTGGTCTTCGGCCTGTTCGCTTGGCAAAAAAGGCACCCCCGGGCGCGCCCCACGCGTCCGCCTTTGCCATTCCAGATGGCTCCTCTAATAAAACTGCCTGAAAATGATTACGCGCTACGCCGCACTTCCGAATCGTCCATAAAGAATCAAAGGTGATTCGCCTTGTCCAGTCCTTTTAGCCGTCAAGCGCGGATAAATTTTCTCGTCGGATCGTGTCGAGACGTTTCCTACGCCAGCGTCCGCTCGACAATGTCGCGCAAATCGGCGGAAAGGCCGGGTGTGGAGGCGATCCCGGCAAGCACGAGCCTGGCCTGCTCCTGCCGTTCCGGTTCGAACGAGCGCCACGACCTGAGCGCGGTGGCAAGCCTTGCAGCGACCTGCGGGTTGCGCTTTTCCACCTTCAATACCGTTTCGCCGAATAGCCGGTAGCCGGCGCCATCATAACGGTTGAAACCGGTCTGGTTGGCGGTGGCGAAGGTGCCGATCAGCGCACGGACCCGGTTGGGGTTGGCCATGGAGAAGCGCTTGTGCTCCATCAGCGCGGCCACGCTTTCCACCGTGTGAGGGCCTGGAACGGTCGCCTGGATCGTGAACCATTTGTCCATCACCAGCGGGTCCGCTCCGTAGCGCTCCTCGAAAGCGGTAAGTGCCGCGGCCGCCGCCGCCGAACCCTGATGTCGGTGCGCCAGCACCGTAAGCGCCGCCGCGCGATCGGTCATATTGGTGGCCGTCCCGTATTGGTCGGCAGCGCGCGTCGGACCGCCTTCGGCCGAGAGGTAGTCGAGCAATACGTTGCGCAAGGCTCGCCGGCCGGCGCTCGCCGCGTCGGGCCTGAACGGCGCGTTGTCGGAGAGCTTGCCGTAAAGCTCCACGAACACTTCGCCATTGGCGGCGGCGATCGCCGAGATGAGCGCTTCGCGCGCCTCGAAGATCGCGTCTGGGTCGATGTTGCTGCCGATCTCACGAGCGATGTCAGCCTCGCCAGGCAGCGTGAGCGCCAACGCGCGATAGGCTGGCTCCAGAGTTTCGTCCTCGGCGGTGATGCCGGCAAGCGCGATCGTCCCGGCACTGAATTTTGGCAGCTTGCCGCCGCGAAGCTGGCGCGAGGCGGCGATCAACGCATCCGTGAAAAGCGTATTCAGCGCCTGCCAGCGAGAGTAGAGGTCGCGGTCGTGCCGGGCGAGGAAAATCCTGTCCTCGCTCCTCTGCTGGACCGACAGAGTGATCGGTGCCGAAAAGCCACGGTTGAGCGAGACTATCGGCCGCTGCGGAAAGCCGCCGAAGCGCACCTGATGGCGGCGCTTGCGAATATGGATGATGCCGTTTTCAACGGCCGCACCTTCGACCGAGGTGTAGGCCGCGTCGTGGCCGTTGCGGTCAACCAGCCCGAAGGCCAGCGGAATGTGCATCAGCCGCTTGCGGCTTTCGGTTGGCGTCGGCGGCGTTGATTGCTCGATATCGAGGATAAGTTCGGCGGATGCCGGGTCGTGCGAGGTCTTTACCGTCAGGTTCGGCGTTCCCGCCTGGTTGTACCAGAGCAAGAATTGCGACAGATCCTGCCCGGAAGCATCCTCGAAGACTTTCAAAAAATCCTCGATGGTCGCCGCCTCGCCGTCATGGCGCTCGAAATAGAGGTCCATGCCGCGCCGGAACGCCTCTTCGCCGAGGATGGTGCGGATCATGCGCACGACCTCGGAGCCCTTCTCGTAGACGGTCGCCGTGTAGAAATTGTTGATCTCGCGGTAGCGCCGCGGCCGGACCGGATGTGCGAGCGGTCCCTGGTCCTCGGGGAACTGATGGGCGCGCAGCGTCCTGACCTCGGCGATGCGCTTCACCGCGCGCGAGCGCTGGTCGGCGGAGAATTCATGGTCGCGGAAAACGGTCAGCCCTTCCTTCAGGCAAAGCTGGAACCAGTCCCGGCAAGTGATTCTGTTGCCCGTCCAATTGTGGAAATATTCGTGCGCGATCACCGCCTCGATATTGGCATAGTCGGCGTCTGTCGCGGTTTCCTCGTCGGCGAGCACGTATTTGTCGTTGAATACGTTCAGCCCCTTGTTCTCCATCGCCCCCATGTTGAAATCGGAGACGGCGACGATGTTGAATACGTCGAGATCGTATTCGCGGCCGAACTTCTCCTCGTCCCAGCGCATGGAGCGCTTCAAGGCATCCATTGCATATGATGCCCGCGATTCCTTGCCGTGCTCGACATAAATGCGGAGTTCGACCTTGCGGCCCGATTGTGTAACGAAATGGTCCTTTATCGAGCCGAGGTCGCCGGCGACGAGCGCGAACAGGTAGGAGGGCTTGGGGAAGGGGTCGTTCCATTCTGCGTAATGGCGCTCGCCGTCGAGGTCGCCACGCGCGCCGGGATTGCCGTTGGAGAGAAGGAGCGGTGCGTCTTTCTTCGGCGCTTCGATACGCACGCTATAGACCGAAAGAACGTCCGGCCGGTCGAGGAAATAGGTGATGCGGCGAAACCCTTCCGCCTCGCATTGCGTGCAATAGACGCCGTTCGAGCGGTAAAGCCCCATGAGTTGAGTGTTGTTTTGGGGCGAAAGCCGCGTCCTGATCGTCAGCACGAATCGCCTGGCGCGCGGCGGCTTGACGGTCAGGCGGTCGGGCGTCACTTCGAAATCGTCGGGCTTTGCCGGTTTTCCGTCTATGGCGAGACCGGCGAGTTCCAGCCCGTCGCCGTCGAGCACGAGAGGTGTGGTGTCGGGAACGCCGGCGCGCCGTTCGAACGTCAGCTCGGCGGTGACCAGGGTTGCTTCGGGCGACAGGTCGATATCCAGATGCGTCAGTGGGATCAGGTAGTCGGTTGGACGGTAATCCTCCAGGCGAAAGGCCTGGCCTGTATCCGAACGCATCATGGACCTTCCCGCAAGCGGCACGCTGGCATAACAAAATTGACGCGCTGCTCTTTACACGAAACGACTGCTCGACAAAACTATCCGCCGGTGCAGCCGATCATTTCCACGCCAAGCAGGATAAGCCATGAACGTCATAACGCCGAAATTCGGCATGGGCGCATCGGTTCTTCGCAAGGAAGACAACGCGTTTATTACCGGAAAGGGACGCTACACGGACGATATCACGCTCCCCGGCATGCTCTACGGCTATGTGCTGCGCTCGCCTGTGGCAAATGCAAGCTTCAAGGTGGTGTCGGCCGGGGAAGCCAAAAAGGCGCCCGGCGTCCGGCTGGTGTTGACGGGCAAGGATATTGCCCATCTCGGCGACCTCCAGTCGCACGGCATGCAAAAGCAGCCGGACGGTACGCTGCCGCCGAATCGCGACATCCCGATCCTCTGCCGCGACCGGGTCCATCATGTCGGCGATGCGGTCGCCTTCATCGTGGCGGACAGCCGGGCTCAGGCACAGGACGCCGCCGAACTGATCGAGGTCGACTACGACAGCGAGGAAGCGGTGGCGGATACGCGCCATGCGCTCGACAAGGATGCACCGCTGGTCTGGCCCGAACTTGGCTCGAACAAGGTCGTCTACAACCATATCGGCGACAAGGAAAAGACGGCCGCGGCCTTCAAGAAGGCAGCAAGCGTCACGCGCATCGAGTTCGTCAACAACCGGCTCATCACCAACTACATGGAGGTGCGCTCGGCGGTCGGTGAATGGCGCGCCGACGAGGACCGCTATGTCCTCACCGCCGGCACGCAGGGCGTGCACGGCGTGCGCGACATCATCGCCAAGGAGGCGCTGAAGGTGCCGACGGAGAAGCTGCGCGTCGTCACGCCCGATGTCGGCGGCGGCTTCGGCACCAAAACCTTCGCCTATCGCGAATACGTGCTGGTGCTGGAGGCGGCCAAGCGCCTCGGCGCGCCTGTCAAGTGGACGGCGGATCGCGGCGAGCACTTCCTCTCCGACACGCAGGGACGCGATAATTTCGTCACCGCCGAAATGGCCATGGACAAGGACGGTCATTTCCTTGCGCTCCGAGTGAACCTTATCGCCAATCTCGGCGCCTACACCTCGCAATACGGCCCGTTCATCCCCTATCTCGGCGTCACCATGTCGACCGGCGTCTATGACCTCCCGGCGATCGACGTGGATGTGACCTGCGTCTACACGAATACCGTGCCGGTGGACGCCTATCGCGGGGCAGGGCGCCCGGAGGCCGCCTTCCTGCTGGAGAAGCTGGTCGACGAATGCGCGCGCGATCTCCGCCTTCCGCGCGAGGAAATCCGCAGGCGCAACTTCATCAAGCAATTCCCCTACAAGACCCAGACCGGCCGCATGTACGACACCGGCGACCTTAACGGCCACATGACGCGGGCGATGGAGCGGGCCGGCTGGGAAAGTTTCGACAAGCGCCTGGCGCAGTCGACGAAGGACGGCAAGATCCGTGGCATCGGCATGTCCACCTATATCGAGGCCTGTGCCTTCCCCGGATCGGAGCCGGCCTTCGTCGAATTGCATAAAGACGGCACCGTCACCCTGAAGATCGGCACGCAATCGAACGGGCAGGGGCACGCGACCGCCTACGCGCAGTTCGTCGCCGAGAAACTGAACCTCGACATCGACAAGATCACGGTGCGGCAGGGCGACACCGACGAACTGAGCGCTGGCGGCGGAACGGGCGGTTCGCGTTCCGTCCCGCTCGGCGGCGTTTCGTCGGCGCGCGCCGGCGAGGATCTGGCGGAAAAGATCAAGAAGATCGCCGCCGACGAACTGGAAGCTTCCGCCGGCGACATCGAGCTTGCGGACGGCACGGCGCGCATCGCCGGCACCGACCGCGTGATCGATTTTGCAGCGATCGCCAAGGCCGCGAAGAACCCCGAAGACCTCAAGGGCAAGGGCGAATTCGTGCAGGAGGAATGCACCTACCCGAACGGCACCCATATCTGCGAGGTCGAGATCGATCCCGAGACCGGCGTAACGAAGGTCGTCGCCTACACGATCGTCGATGATTTCGGCGCTACCGTAAACCCGATTCTGCTTGCCGGCCAGATCCATGGCGGCATCGTGCAGGGCATCGCCCAGGCGCTGACGGAGAAGACGGTCTATTCGGACGATGGCCAGCTTCTGACCGCGAGCTTCATGGACTACACCATGCCGCGCGCCGACGATTTCCCGTTCTTCTCCTTCGAAACGCACAATGTGCCGTCCACGACGAACGCGCTCGGCATCAAGGGTGCGGGCGAGGCCGGCACGATCGGCGCCACGCCGGCGGCGCTGAGTGCGGTGACCGACGCGCTCTACAGGGCCTATGGGATAAGGCACATCGACATGCCGACCACGCCGGGACGGGTGTGGAACGCCATCCAGGAGGCGACGAAGGCGAAGTGAGGGGAAGCGGGCCGCTTCCGGGGGAAGCGGAACCGGATTGTCCGGAAGGGTCGGCGGTAGCGGCGCCATGCCATGCCGTCGTCACCGACGAGGACACCGGCCGGCCGATGACGGCGATTGTGCTGAAGGTCCTGTCCGTCATCGTCTTCGTGGCGATGTCGACCCTCATCAAGGCGTCGGGAGAACTGCCGACAGGGCAGATCGCCTTCTACCGCTCGCTCTTCGCGATCCTGCCGATCATGGTCGTCTTCGCCTGGCGGCGGCAATTGCTCAGATCCTTCCAGACCAGGCATCCTTTCAGCCATGTGGCGCGCGGCGTTGTCGGCGTCGTCGGCATGTGGTTCAGCTTCTATGGCCTGACCCGCCTGCCGCTGCCGGAGGCGATCACGATCAACTATGCGCAGCCGCTGATCGTCGTGGCACTGAGCGCGATCTTCCTCGGAGAATTGGTACGCGTATATCGCTGGAGCGCAGTTGGGGTAGGCTTCGTCGGCGTGGTCATCATCTCGTGGCCCAACCTGACGCTTTTTTCCTCACCGGAGGGATTTGGCCAGAAACAAGCGCTGGGCGCAGTCTCGCTGCTTTGCGCCGCGCTGGTTTCGGGTATCGCCATGCTGCTGGTGCGCCGGCTGGTGAAATCCGAATCGTCGGCGACGATCGTGCTCTATTTCTCCGTTACCGCGACCGTCATGTCGCTGATCACACTGCCGTTCGGCTGGCCGAGCCTCACGCAGGGGCAACTCACCTGTCTGGTCTTTGCCGGCATCTGCGGCGGCCTTGGTCAAATCCTGCTGACCGAGAGCTATCGCCATGCCGGCATGTCGGTCATCGCGCCCTTCGAATATACCTCGATGATCCTGGCGATCGCGGCCGGCTACTTCGTCTTCGGGGACATCCCGACGGCCTATACGATCGTCGGCGGTGCTATCGTCGTGGGGGCAGGGTTGTTCATAATCTGGCGTGAGCAGCATCTTGGCCTGCCGCGCGGCGCGGCGCGCAAGCTGGTGCCGCCGCAATGAACAGGTGGAATTGTCTCTGCGAACAAAGGCTTGCCGGCGGCAGCTGAATCAATTCGCCAGCCGCGCCTTTATTTCGAGGAAATCACGCCAAGCCAGTTTTTTGGCTGCCGGGTTGCGCAAGAGATAGGCCGGATGCAGCGTCGGCATCGCGGGAATTGCAAGGCCGCCGGCGGTCCTGTGCTCCTGCCAGTTGCCGCGTATCCGCATGATGCCGACCTGCGTGTTCAATAGGGTCTTCGTCGACGGATTGCCGAGCGTGACCAGCACTTTAGGTGCGACCAGTTCGATCTGGCGCTCGATGAAAGGCCGGCAGATCTCGGTTTCGATCGGTGTCGGCGTGCGGTTTCCCGGCGGCCGCCAGGGGATCACATTGGCGATGTAGGCCGATTGCCGGTCGCGCCCGATAGCCGCCAGCATCCGGTTCAGAAGCTGGCCGGAGCGGCCGACGAAGGGCAGGCCCTCGATATCCTCGTCCCGTCCCGGCGCCTCGCCGACGAGCATCAGGTCGGCTTCGGCGTTGCCGTCGGCGAAGACGAGGTTCTTGGCCGTGAATTTCAAATTGCAGCCGTCGAAGGCGGCAAGCTGTTGGCGCAATTCGTCCAGCGTCCTTGCCTCGCGGGCAAGCTCGCGCGCCCGCGCCACCTGCGCCCCGTCGGGAATAGCGGCGGCGTGTCGAGGCCGGCTGACCTCGCCATTTGTACGGGATATGCCCGGCGGGGAAGGGGACGCTGTAGAGCGCCTGTCTTGGATCGCTTTACCGGCCTCGCTTCCCTGAGAATCTGGCGGGACAGCACCCCTCTCCGTCCTGTCCGGCATCTCGCCGCGAAGGGGGGGAATGCGCTGTGGCGTCTTCTCCACGAACCGGTTCGGCGCTTCTTCCGCCAGTGCCTCGTCGGCACCGGCATCCGCATAAAAATGCAAAAGCTCGCGCAATGAAGCGGGGGGGGTGTGGGTGTCGGGAACCATACGTTTGGCGTCGCAGATCGCGCCGCCATTTGCAAGGACGTCGCGCCGCGCGGACGCACCGGGATCCGCCTCCGTCAACCACATGTTCGGGCAGGCGGGGCCTTCGCCGGGATTCTTTTCGGCGGCGGTCGTCCTTACATATTCGGATAAACCGGGCCTTCGCCGCCTTGTGGCGGCACCCACTCGATGTTCTGGTTCGGATCCTTGATGTCGCAGGTCTTGCAGTGAACGCAGTTCTGCGCGTTGATGACGAAGCGCACATTCTCAGCGTGCGGGTCGGCTGCGGCGTTGCCGTCCTTGTCTACCCATTCATAGACGCCTGCCGGGCAATAGCGCGTCGAGGGACCGGCAAAGACGTCGTGCTCCGACCGCTTCTGCAATTCCATGTTTCCCACGATCAGGTGAGCCGGCTCGTTCTCCTCATGGTTGGTATTGGAGAGGAACACCGAAGAAAGCCGGTCGAAGGTCAGTTCTCCATCCGGCTTGGGATAGGAAATCGGGCTGTATTTCTCCGCCGGCTCCAGCGTGGCGTAATCGGGTTTGCCGTGCTTCAGCGTGCCGAAGGGCGAAAAGCCGAAAAGCGTGTTCAGCCACATGTCCAGCCCGCCCAGTGCGATGCCGCCGATCGTGCCGAAGCGCGACCAGAGCGGCTTGACGTTGCGCACCTTCTTCAGGTCGCGGCCGATGTCGGATTTGCGCCATGCGTCCTCGTAATTCGAGAGTTCGTCATTGGCGCGTCCGGCGGAAAGCGCTTCGGCCGCGTACTCGGCTGCCAGCATGCCCGAGAGCATCGCATTATGCGAACCCTTGATACGCGGCACGTTGACGAAGCCGGCCGAGCAGCCGAGCAGTACTCCGCCGGGAAAGGCAAGCTTCGGCACGGATTGCCAGCCACCCTCGGTGATGGCGCGGGCGCCGTAGGAGATGCGCTTGGCGCCCTCGAACGTGCCGCGGATCGCCGGGTGCGTCTTGAAGCGCTGGAATTCCTCGAAGGGCGAGAGGTAGGGGTTCTTATAGTTCAGGTGCAGGACGAAGCCGACGGCCACCTGATTGTCCTCCAGATGGTAGAGGAACGAGCCGCCGCCGGTCTTCATGTCGAGGGGCCAGCCGAAGGAGTGCTGGACGAGGCCCGGTCTGTGGTTCTCCGGCTTGACCTGCCAGAGTTCCTTCAGTCCGATGCCGTACTTGCCGGGATCGCGGCCGTCCGCCAGCCCAAAGCGCGCGATCAGCTTCTTGGCGAGCGATCCGCGCGCGCCTTCGCCGATCATCACATATTTGCCCATCAGCGCCATGCCCGGCGCATAGTTCGGCCCATGCGTGCCGTCGCGTTCGACGCCCATGTCGCCGGTAATGACGCCGGTGACCGCCTGGTTCCCGTCATAGACCAGGTCCACCGCAGCGAAGCCCGGATAAATCTCCACGCCGAGCGCCTCGGCATGCGCCGCCATCCAGCGGCAGACATTGCCGAGCGAGACGATGTAATTGCCGTGATTGTTCATCAGCGGCGGCATCATGAAATTCGGCAGCCGCATCGACCCGCCGGGGCCAAGGAAAAGGAAGCGGTCGTCGGTGACCGGCGTCTTGAAGGGATGGCCTTCCTCCTCGCGCCAGCCCGGCAGCAGCCTGTCAATGCCGATCGGATCGACGACGGCACCCGACAGGATGTGCGCGCCGACCTCGGCGCCCTTTTCGAGAACGACGACGGAAAGCTCGGGATTGACCTGTTTCAGCCGTATTGCGGCGGCGAGGCCCGCCGGTCCCGCCCCGACGATGACCACGTCGAATTCCATGCTTTCGCGTTCGACTTCGTCCATCCCGAAAATCTCCTCGCCGGCCCGCCGCCGTCGGCGCCAAATTCATGTCGCCGCTCCATAACCCAGATTTCACCTGCTTGGAACCGGAGCGTCGAATTCCCGCTTGCGACAATACCGGAAGGAGCACGGCTCGTAATATTGTCTTGCGAGCTTCAGGGCAGATAGGCGCTTCGCCTTCCTCCCAAACCGCTCCATGGTTCGCACCCGATCCCAGTTGCCGTCGAGGTAATGCACGGACAGGGGATTACGGCGGTTGCAAGATCCGGGCTGTCTGGGGCTCTCATCAAAATCCGTTTTGTTCCGGTTTTCCGTTTTTTGTTGATTGGCCTCTTGCGTCAGAACCCTTGAGAATATAGGGCTTTGCGCGGCTCGGAGCGTAGCGCAGCCCGGTAGCGCACTTGACTGGGGGTCAAGGGGTCGTGGGTTCGAATCCCGCCGCTCCGACCATTCTTCAAAATTGTCCGGCCCGAATATCACGGGCTCGATGTGAACCTCACCGAAGCCTCAAGCACTCGGCGTCGCGTATCCGGGGAAGTTTCAGGACAGAGTCATATAGAACGGCTTTGATGCGACGCTCGACGTGAAGTCCTGATCGGAGGAAATCCATTCTGGAGGAACGTCGCCACCGCATACGGAGCCGGTTGCGTGCCGAATAGGCTGACACAATCACATCAGATTTCCGTGTGTATCCAAGCGCGATAGACTATCCTATGAGTGTTGCCGGGCGGCGGGATGTTGTCGCGCGTATAAGGGGCTGACAGCCGGATGACACGTCTCAGGAATTATTTCCTTACCGGCTTCATCGTTTGTGCGCCGCTGGCGATCACGGTCTATATCGTCTGGTCGCTGGTCGGCTGGGTCGATTCCTGGGTACGGCCCTATATCCCGCATCGCTACGATCCGGACACCTATCTGCCGATCCACATTCCGGGCTTCGGGCTGGTGGTCGCGATCGTCGGCATCACGCTGATCGGTTTCCTGACGGCGAACATCGTCGGGCGCAGCATCGTGATCTTCGGCGAACGCATCTTGAGCCGGATGCCGCTGGTGCGCGGGGTCTACAAGGCGCTGAAGCAGATCTTCGAGACGGTTCTGTCGAACAAGAGCGAGATGTTCCGCACCGTCGGCATGGTGGAATATCCGCGCAAGGGCGTGTGGTCGATCGTCTTCGTGGCCGGCGAGAAGCAGACCGAGATCAATGCGAAGCTCGATGCCGAAGGCGATCCCCTGACCGCGGTGTTCATGCCCTGCACGCCCAATCCGACGACCGGCTTCCTCATGTATGTGCCCAAATCGGAAGTGGTCATCCTCGACATGACGATCGAGGACGGCGCCAAGCTGATCGTCTCGGCCGGGCTGGTGGCACCGGAATATGACGGGAAACTGATCACCGCGAATGGCGAGACGATCGACGGCGTGATCGCCAACCCGACGCTGGCGGAGATCGCCCAAGGGGCTGCTCAGCCGGCCCGCAGCAAGCGCACCGCATCGTCGCGCCCAAACAGGTAAAGCAAAGTCCGGATCGCTTCGCCGCGCGGCGAGGTGAGTTCAGGGTCGCGCGCCAGGAGCAGCCGCGCGTCGTCGCGCGCCGTCTCCAGCATGTCGGCATGCTCCTCGATGCGGGCGACGAGAAAACCCGGCGTGCCGGACTGCCGCGTGCCGAGCAACTCGCCTTCGCCGCGCAGTTTCAGGTCCTCCTCGGCGATGACGAAGCCGTCCTCGGTCTCGCGCATCACCTCCAGCCTGCGGCGGGCCATTTCGCCGGGCGGCGCCTTGTAGAGAAGCACACAGGTGGAAGCGCGCGCCCCCCGCCCGACGCGGCCGCGCAACTGGTGGAGTTGCGCCAGCCCGAAGCGTTCCGCGTGTTCGATGACGATGATCGAGGCGTCCGGCACGTCGATGCCGACCTCGATCACGGTCGTACCGACGAGGATGCGCGTGTCGCCGTTCTTGAAGGCGAGCATGGCCGTGTCCTTGTCGCGCCCGGACATGCGGCCGTGGATCAGGCCGACGGTGTCGCCGAATTCCGCGCTGAGCGTGGCGAAGCGATCCTCGGCCGACATGAGTTTCATTTCCTCGGATTCCTCGACCAGAGGACAGATCCAATAGATTTTCTGGCCCTCGGCGATCGCGGTTCGGATGCGGCCGACAAGTTCGTCCAGCCGCTCGAACGGCAAGGTGACGGTGGTGACCGGCCGGCGGCCGGCAGGCTTTTCGGTGAGGCGGGAGACATCCATGTCGCCGAAGGCGGTGAGGACAAGCGTGCGCGGGATCGGCGTCGCGGTCATCACCAGCATGTCCGGCGCGTCCCCCTTTGCGGTCATGGCAAGGCGCTGGTGCACGCCGAAGCGGTGCTGCTCGTCGATGATGGCGAGCACGAGGTCATGGAAAGCCACATGCTCCTGAAACAGAGCATGTGTGCCGACGACGAAATGGATCGACCCATCGGCGAGGCCGGCCAGAACCGCCTCCCGCTCGCGGCCCTTTTCGCGCCCGGTCAGGATCGCCGTGTTGAGCCCGGCCTGTTTAGCCAGCGGCGCGATGGTCGCCAGATGCTGGCGGGCGAGGATTTCGGTCGGCGCCATCAGCGCGGCCTGTCCGCCGGCTTCCGCCGCGCGCGCCATGGCGAGCAGCCCGACGACCGTCTTGCCGGATCCGACATCGCCCTGCAGCAGCCGCAGCATGCGCTCGGGTTTGGCGAGGTCGGCATGGATTTCGCCGAGCGCCTGTTCCTGCGAATGGGTCAGCGAATAGGGCAGGGCGCTGCGTATCCTTGCCTCCAGCGCGCCGTCGCCTTCGAGCGCGTGTCCCGAGAGCCGCCGCGTTCGCGCGCGCACCAGCGCCAACGCGACCTGCCCGGCCATGAACTCGTCATAGGCGAGCCGCCGCCATGCGGCGTTCTGCGGCGAGGTGTCGACCGGATCGACGGGATTGTGAATACGCTTCAGCGCCAGGTCGAAGGGTGGAAATGTCTGGCGGCGGAGAATCTCGGCGTCCTGCCATTCGGGCATTTCGGGCAGGCGCTCCAATGCCTGGCCGATGGCGCGGCGCAGCGTCTTCGGCGAGAGCCCGGCCGTCAGCGGGTAGACCGGCTCGATCAGCGGCAGGCTGTCGGCTTCCTCGGCGGATGCGATGTGATCCGGATGGACCATCGAGGGACGGCCGTTGAACCATTCCATGCGTCCCGAAACGACGATTTCCGCGCCAACGGGCATGATCTTCTCCAGCCACGGTCCGTTGGCATGGAAGAAGGTCAGCGCGATCTCGCCGGTCTCGTCGAAGGCGTAGACACGGTAGGGTACGGAGCGATTGCCGCGCGGTGCCGACTGATGGCGGGCGACCGTCACTTCCAGCGTCACGATCTGCCCCTCGGCCGCGCGGGCGATGCCCGGCCTGCTGCGCCGGTCGATGATGGAATGCGGCAGGACGAAGAGAAGGTCGCCGACCCTCACCTCGCGTGCGCCGAGGTCCGCCGGCACGATATTCTCCAGCATCGCCACGACCTTCGGCCCCACGCCTTCGAGCGAGGTGGCCGGCGCGAACAGCGGATCGAGGAGGGCAGGGCGCATGCGGCGGATGTTAGATGCTCACCAAGCCGACGCAAGGCTGACAGGCCCGCCTTTCCACGCTATATGCGCGGGCTTCGGCAAAGGAAGCATGATGACGGGAACGAATCTATCGAGCGCGGGACTTGATGCGCGCCGGGCGAAGGCGCTGTTCCGCTCCTGGCATCGCGGCATGCGCGAGGTGGACCTTATCCTGGGCGGCTTCGCCGATGCCGAGATCGCGTCCTTGACCGATGCGGAACTGGACCAATATGAAGAACTGCTCGGTGCCCCGGACGGCGATCTGTTGCGGTGGGTCACCGGCGAGCGCCCTGTTCCCGAAGCCTTCCAGACTCCCGTCATGAAGCGGATATTGGCGAGCCGGCGATCGGTATCCGCCTGAAGCCCATGGTTCATAGTACGTGAAATGAAATTGATCGACGCAATCGGATTGAAGAGCCGTGGCGCGGCATCCGTGATCGTGGACGGCGTGGCCGACGGCTACGAGGCTTTCGCGCTTGCCGAAGCCGCCATGGAAGCGGCGCCCGATGGGCCGCTGGTCTTCGTCGCCCGAGACGGCCAACGCCTGCCTTCGCTTGTCGAGGCGCTTGCCTTCGTGGCACCGGGGCTCCCGATCCTCCAGCTTCCGGGCTGGGACTGCCTGCCTTACGATCGCGTCTCGCCCGGCGCCGGCGCGTCGGCACAGCGTCTGGAAGCGATGGTGGGGATGGCGGCGTTGAAGGCCAGGCCGCACCGGGCGCTGGTCCTGACCACGGCCAACGCGCTCCTCCAGTTGATGCCGCCGATGGAGGCGATCCAGGCGCAGGGTTTTTCCGCCCGGCCCGGCAATCAGGTCGACATGAACCTGCTCATCGAGCGGCTGGAGCGGAACGGCTTCGAGCGCGTGTCGACGGTGCGCGAGGTCGGTGAATACGCGGTACGCGGTGGCATCCTCGACCTTTTCGCGCCGGGCAGTTCCGAGGCGCTGAGGCTCGATTTCTTCGGCGATACGCTGGAATCGATACGTGTCTTCGACGTCGCCTCGCAGCGCACCACCGGCCAGCGCGACCGTATCGCGCTGGAAAGCATGAGCGAGGTGTCGCTCACGGAAGAGAATATCGGCCGCTTCCGCCGCCAATATATTGAAGCGTTCGGGGCTCCTTCCCGTGACGACGCGCTCTATGCCGCCATCACCGAGGGAAGGCGCTTTGCCGGGATGGAGCATTGGCTTCCTTTCTTCTACGACGGGCTGCAAACGGTGTTCGACTATCTGCCGGACGTGCCCTTCGTCTTCGATCATCTGGCGCATGAAGCGCTCGCCGAGCGCCATGCGCTGGTCCTCGATCATTACGAGGCGCGCCGGGAGCAGTCGGGGGCTTCGCCTCTCGGCGAATCGGTTCCCTACAAGCCGGTCGCGCCGGAAAAGCTTTTTCTCTCTCCCGACGCGGTGGCTGAGTCACTGAAGACGCGCCTGTCGGTCGAATTCAGTCCCTTCGATGCGCCCGAAGCGTCGGACCGCAAGGTGCTTCACGCCGGATCGAGGGCAGGGCGATCTTTCGCAGAGGAGCGCGCCGATCCCGCTGTCAACGTCTTTGCGCGTGCCGTCGACCATATCGGCAATCTGAGGGCCGCGAAGAAGCGCGTTATCGTCGCCGGCTGGAGCGAGGGTTCGCTCGACCGTCTTTCGCAGATCCTGGCCGAGCATGACCTTGGCAACGTCGCCCCGGTCGAAACGCTTGCCGCGCTGGACAAGCTGCCGCCGGAAAAGGTCGGGCTCGCGGTCCTGCCGCTGGAATCGGGTTTCGAGACAGAAAAACTGGTGCTTGTCGCCGAGCAGGACATCCTCGGCGACCGGCTGATCCGCCGCGCCAAGCGCAGGAAGCGCGGCGCCGATTTCATCGCCGAGGTTGGCGCGCTCGCGGTCGGCGATATCGTGGTGCATGCCGATCACGGCATCGGCCGTTTTACCGGCCTGCGCACGATCGAGGCGGCCGGTGCGCCGCATGATTGCCTGGAGGTCCTCTACGCGGGCGACGACCGGCTGTTCCTGCCGGTCGAGAACATCGAACTTCTGTCGCGCTTCGGCTCCGATTCGGAAGGCGTGATGCTCGACAGGCTGGGCGGCGTCGCCTGGCAGTCGCGAAAGGCGAAACTGAAGCGCCGCCTTTTGGAGATCGCCGGACAGTTGATCCGCATCGCGGCGGAACGGCAGATGCGCACCGCGCCGAAGATGCTGCCGCCGCACGGCCTTTACGGCGAGTTTGCCGCGCGCTTCCCCTATGACGAGACGGACGACCAGCAGACCGCGATCGAGGCGGTGCAGGACGACCTCGCCGCCGGCAAACCGATGGACCGGCTGATCTGCGGGGATGTCGGCTTCGGCAAGACGGAAGTGGCGCTGCGCGCGACCTTCCTGGCGGCCATGGACGGGTTCCAGGTCGCTGTAGTGGTGCCGACGACGCTGCTCGCCCGCCAGCATTTCAAGACCTTCTCCCAGCGCTTCGCCGGCCTGCCGGTGAAAGTGCGTCAGGCTTCGCGGCTGGTCGGCTCGAAGGAGTTGGCCGAAACCAAGAAAGGAATCGAAGACGGCACCGTCGATATCGTCGTCGGCACGCACGCGTTGCTCGGCAAGTCCATTTCCTTCAAGAATCTCGGCCTTCTCATCATCGACGAGGAGCAGCATTTCGGCGTCAAGCACAAGGAACGGCTGAAGGAACTGAAGAGCGAGGTCCACGTGCTGACGCTCTCCGCCACGCCAATCCCGCGCACGCTGCAACTGGCGCTGACGGGGGTGCGCGAACTGTCGCTCATCACCACTGCGCCGGTGGACCGGATGGCGGTGCGCACCTTCATCTCGCCCTTCGACGCGCTGGTGATCCGCGAGACGCTTTTGCGCGAGCGCTACCGCGGCGGGCAGAGTTTCTATGTCGTGCCGCGCATTTCGGATCTGGCGGAAGTCCATGATTTCCTGTCGCGGTCGGTGCCCGAGTTGAAGGTCGCGGTAGCCCACGGGCAGCTTCCGGCCAGCGAACTCGACGACATCATGAACGCGTTCTATGACGGGCAGTACGATGTGTTGCTCTCGACCACCATCGTCGAATCGGGCCTCGACATCCCGACCGCCAACACGCTGATCGTGCACCGGGCCGACATGTTCGGGCTGGCGCAGCTTTATCAGCTTCGCGGCCGGGTAGGGCGCTCGAAGCTGCGCGCCTATGCGCTGTTCACGCTGCCGGCCAAGCGCAAGCTGACGGGTACGGCGGAGCGGCGGCTGAAGGTGCTGCAATCGCTCGACACGCTCGGCGCCGGCTTCCAGCTTGCCAGCCACGACCTCGACATACGCGGCGCCGGCAATCTTCTCGGCGAAGAACAATCCGGCCATATCAAGGAGGTCGGCTTCGAGCTTTACCAGCAGATGCTCGAGGAAGCGGTGGCCGAGATACGCGGCGCAGACGAGCCGACCGGAGCCGGTTGGTCGCCGCAGATCACTATCGGCACCGCCGTGATGATCCCGGAAAGCTATGTGCCCGACCTGCAGCTTCGCATGGCGCTCTACCGGCGGCTGGCCGAGATCGAGAATACCGAGGATATCGACGCGTTCGGCGCCGAACTCATCGACCGCTTCGGCTCGCTGCCGCTAGAGGTCGAGCATCTCCTCAAGATCGTCTACATCAAGATCCTCTGCCATCGCGCCAATATCGAGAAGCTCGACGCCGGGCCGAAGGGCGTGGTCATCCACTTCCGCAACAAGGAGTTTTCCGATCCGGTGGCGCTGGTGCGTTTCATCGGCGAGCAGGGCTCGCTGGCGAAGATCCGGCCCGACCAGAGCGTCGTCCTCGTACGCGACTGGCCGACGGCGGAAAAGCGGCTCTCCGGTTCGGCGGTCGTGGTGACGCAACTGGCGCGGCTGGCGGAGAAGGTCGCGGCCTGAGGTTGGGCAGACGTTTTAGACCGGGTAGATCGGATAAAGATTACCCCCACCCCTAACCCCTCCCCGCAAGGGGGAGGGAGACGCCGTCATCACCGCATCACCCAACGCCGCCGGAGTTTGGCGGTATGCGGCGCCACCACAAAGTTCCCCTC
>JAKDNM010000228.1 GCA_030456445.1 Hyphomicrobiales bacterium | reverse complement strand
CCGTAAGCGCTGTTCCGACGGCACCTTTCGCGCGTGGACGTGAGGGACGATGTTCGAAGCCTTTGAGGGCTTCGACACATGACGATTTCAGAGCTTACGCTTAAATCCAGCGATCCTGAGCCCGCGCGCCGTTTCGAGGTGTTCACGGGTTCCGGCCGTCGGCGCGAATGGTCGTCGGATGAGAAGGCGCGGGTCGTGGCGGAGAGCTACGAAACCGGCGAGACCGTGAGCGCGGTGGCGCGCCGATACGCTTTGTCCCCGCAGCAACTGTTCGCCTGGCGGCGGGCGGCTCGCCAGCCGTTGGCGAAAGTGCCTGCGTCGGAATCCTTGTTCGTTCCTGCGGTGATTGCAGCGCCGATGTCGGAGCCACCTGCAAAGGGTCCGCCGAAGCAACGGAAACGGAAGACGGTCCGGGATGCCGGCGTGATCGAGTTGGAGATCGACGGCGTCGCCATGCGGGTGGGCCGTGGCGCCGACGCGAAGACGGTGGCGGCGGTGATCCGCGCGCTGAAGGCAACGTCGTGATCGGGCCGACGGGCGCGGTCAAGGTCATGGTGGCGACGAAGCCGGTCGACTTCCGCAAGGGTGCGGAGGGGCTGGCGGCGCTGGTGCGCGAGACGATGGGCACGGATCCATTCAGCGGCGCGATCTATGTCTTCCGCGCGAAACGGACGGACCGGATCAAGCTGATCTTCTGGGATGGCACGGGGGTCTGCCTTTACGCCAAGCGTCTGGAGGATGGCGAATTCCGCTGGCCGAAAGTGCATGACGGTATGATGCGGCTGACGGCCGCGCAGCTGTCGGCGCTGCTTGAAGGTCTCGACTGGCGGCGGGTCCATGAAGCCCGCCGGACCCGCGTTCCCACCCACGCAGGCTGATCCGCGACGAAGTGAATCAGCCCTGATTCCGCTGTCGCCCGGTGCCGGCGAATATGGTCTGATCCGCTCATGGCGATGACGGCGGACCAGCTTCCCGACGATCCGAATGCGCTGAAGGCGATGGTTCTGGCGCGTGATGCAGAGAATGCCCGCCTGATCCAGATCATCAAGGAATTGCAGCGCCACCGCTTTGGACGGCGTGCCGAGACGCTGCCGGAAGACCAGCTTATGCTGGGGCTCGAGGAAGCCGAGCAGATCGAGGCCGCTGGTGAGGAAGCGAAGGAACACTCGGCTCCCACGGAGCATCAGGCGCGTGTCGCCAAGCGCCGGGCGAACCGCGGCGCGCTGCCGGCGCATCTTCCTCGCGTGGAGATGATCGTCGACATCGAGGACCATGCCTGCCCGTGCTGCCGCAACGGACTGCACCGCATCGGCGAAGACGTGAGCGAGCGGCTCGATATCGTGCCGGCGCAGTTGCGCGTGATCGTCGTGCGCCGGCCCAAATATGCCTGCCGCGCCTGTGAGGACGTGGTCGTTCAGGCTCCGGCACCCGCCCGGCTGATCGAGGGTGGTCTTCCGACCGAGGCGACGGTGGCCCAGGTTCTGGTCTCCAAATATGCCGACCACCTGCCGCTCTACCGTCAGGCGCAGATCTACGCCCGTCAGGGCATCAATCTCGACCGCTCGACGCTCGCCGATTGGGTCGGCCGCGCCGCCTGGCACCTGCGTCCGGTGCATGAGCGGCTGCTTGGCAAGCTGAAGGCTTCGCCGAAGCTCTTTGCCGACGAAACCACCGCGCCGGTGCTCGATCCCGGCCGAGGCAAGACCAAGACCGGGCAGCTCTGGGCCTATGCGCGCGATGATCGGCCATGGCAGGGAATCGACCCGCCGGGCGTCGCCTATGTCTACGCACCCGACCGGAAGGCCGAGCGTCCGATTGCTCATCTCGCAGGCTTCACTGGCATCCTGCAGGTCGATGGCTATGGCGGCTATCGCGTGCTCGCCGACAAGAGCGGCGTCACGCTCGCCTTCTGCTGGGCACATGTGCGTCGACGCTTCTACGAACTCGCCGCGGCCGGTCCCGCGCCGATCGCCAGCGAGGCGCTCCGGCGGATCGCTGAACTCTACAAGATCGAAGACGACATTCGTGGACGATCCGCCGAGCAGCGTCGTGCCACGCGCCAGGACAAGAGCCGCCCGATCGTCGTCGATCTCGAGCCCTGGCTTCGCGAAAAGCTCAGCCTGATCAGCCAGAAGACAAAGCTCGCCGAGGCGATCCGCTACACGCTCTCGCGCTTGGATGGCCTCTCGCGCTTCCTCGACGATGGCCGCATCGAGATCGACTCCAATACCATCGAGCGGTCGATCCGCCCGATCGCGCTAAACCGCAAGAACGCACTCTTCGCCGGATCGGATGGCGGCGCCGAGCACTGGGCCGTCGTCGCCTCGCTGATCGAAACCTGCAAACTCAACGCTGTCGAGCCGCTCGGCTATCTCGCCGACGTGCTCACCAGGATCGTCAACAGCCACTCCAACAGCCAGATCGACGACCTGTTGCCCTGGGCCTACATCCAAGCTCCCGATCTCAAAGCCGTGGCCTGAGAACATCGCTTAC
>JAKDNM010000227.1 GCA_030456445.1 Hyphomicrobiales bacterium | reverse complement strand
CTACCCGAAGGCGGGACCAGACGCATCGCCGCCGTCTTTCAGGAGCCGACGCTGCTCCCCTGGCGCACGGTGGAACAGAATGTCAGGCTGGCGCTGCCCGGAGATCTGAGGGACAAGGACCTCGATTGGCTGTTCGACAGCCTAGGCCTCGCCGGCATGCGGGCGCTTTATCCATCGGAGCTGTCGCTCGGCCTGGCGCGCAGGGTGGCGATCGCAAGAGCGTTCGCGGTCGAGCCGGCGGTGCTCTTCCTGGATGAGCCGTTCGTCTCGCTCGATGCACGGACCGCCGAGCGGCTGCGCCATCTGCTCCTGTCGGTCTGGTCGGCCCGCCCGACGACGGCGCTGATGGTGACGCACAATTTGCACGAGGCACTGATGCTCTCTGACCGCATCATCGTATTGTCGCAGAGGCCCGGTCACGTGGAAGGTCTGTTCGACGTGCGGCTGCCCCGGCACTATCGCAACGCACAGGTGATGAGCGATCTCCTGCGATCGTTCCGGGAGAAATTTCCCGGCCATGCCTGATCCTGCATCGAGAGGAGGGGGCGCTGCCCCGGTCGATCCGCTACGGCGCAGACTGATCGGCGGTTTTGCCTGCGCCGGCGTCGGCGCGGCGCTTCTGCCCTGCTGCCTCGGACATGCCGCCCTGGCGGCGACGGGGCAACTCCGATTCGAACTGAAGGAAATCGCCGACGGGGTTTTCACCTTTGAGGGCGCAGTCGACCTGGAGACATCGGCCAACGAAGGCGCCATCGCCAATCTGTCCGTGGTCGTCGGGAGAGACGCCGTGGCCGTCATCGACAGCGGCGGCAGCCTTGTCGAGGCGAAGGCCTTCATCGAGACGATCGGGAAAGTGACGGCAAAGCCCGTGCGCTACCTGATCAATACCCACATGCATCCCGACCACATCTTCGGCAACGCGGCGTTCCGCGACCTTGGCGCGACCATCGTCGGCCACCGCAACCTGCCGCGCGCTCTGGAGGCGCGAGGCGACTTCTATCTGAAAAGCTATCGCGAGCAGATCGGCGAGGCGTTGATGCGAGGCATCGAGATCGTGCCGCCGACCCTGCTGGTCAAGGACCGCCTTGAACTCGACCTCGGCGGGCGCGTGCTCGAGCTCAAGGCATGGGAAGCCGCCCATACCGACAATGACCTGACCGCCTACGACGACGCCACGCGCACCTTTTTCACCGGCGACCTCGTCTTCGTGGATCATCTGCCGACGCTGGACGGTTCGCTGCTTGGCTGGCTGCGCCAGATGGATGCGCTGGCCGCCATCAAAGCCCAACGCGTCGTGCCGGGGCACGGTCCGGTACCTTCCGGCTGGCCGGAGGCACTGGACGCCGAGCGCCACTATTTCGAAGTCTTGGCAAGCGATCTGCGCAAGGCGATCGCCGCCGGAATACCGCTGGCGGAGGCGGTGAAGACGGCGGGCCGCAGCGAGGCGGGCAAGTGGGCCCTGTTCGATGAATATGACGGCCGCAACGCCACTGCCGCCTTTGCCGAACTGGAGTGGGAATGAGCGAGGCCTGAGCGTTTGCCAACATGCCGGCAACGGCCTATAATTGCTCACGGCCTGGGCACCACCTCTTTCACTTTGGTGGAGGCATCAAGATGCGTATCGACGCTTTCCGGACCTGGCGGGCTTTGCTGCCCGTTGCCTTGATTTCCTCGGCCCTTGCGCTCGGGGCCGGCGCGCTCACGGTTTTTCCCGGCACGGCGCACGCCCAGCAGACGCCGGCCTCTTCGGAACAGGTGTGGCAAGGGCTGAAGGGGGACGTGTTCGGCGACCGGACGATCCAGGCCGATTCGGATCTGGTCAGGATCGAGGCGCCGAAACGGGCGCAGGACGCAGCCCTGGTGCCGGTCGATATCAGCATCGACCCGAAAAAGGCGCCGGACGGCGTCAAGTCGCTGACACTCATCATCGACGTGAACCCGTCGCCGGTGGCCGCAACCTTCACCATCGGCAAGGATGCCGGCGTCACGCATCTTTCGACCCGCGTGCGCGTCAACGATTATTCCTTCCTGCGCGCCATCGCCGAGACGCCGGACGGCAAGCTCTACATGACCAAGACCTTCGTGAAGGCTTCCGGCGGCTGCTCTGCGCCGGCCGTCAAGAACATGGACGAGGCGCAAAAGACGATAGGCCAGATGAAGCTGCGTCAGTTCGCGGCGGCCGACGGCAAGGCTCCGGAACTGCAACTGATGATCCGGCACCCGAACAATTCGGGCCTCCAGCGCGATCCGCTGACCCAGTATTTCATTCCCGCGCACTTCATCCAGACGCTGGCCATCTCACAGGCCGACCAGCCGATCCTGTCGATGGAGGGCGGGATATCGATTTCGGAAGACCCGAACTTCCGCTTCGACTACAAACCGCGTGGCGGCGGCGAAATCCGGGTGGAAGCCGTCGATACACAGGGCAAGAAATTCACGGGCCACTGGCCAGTCGAGGCTGCGGGTCTCTGACATCCGTCCCTAAACCCGGTTCCCACTTTTCCTGGAATTGCTCTAGA
>JAKDNM010000124.1 GCA_030456445.1 Hyphomicrobiales bacterium | reverse complement strand
CGGTCGAGCAGGATCGAGTCGACCGGCATCGACGTCCAGAGGCGCAGCGTGTTCACGCGCTTGGCCCGCCAGCCGGCGACCGGCGTATCGTAGGCGACCGCCAGCACGCGCTCGCGCGGCTTCCACACCATGCGCCGACCGTCCGACCCGGGCACGGCTTCCACCGTCCCGCCGAAGCCGATTTCGATGGAGCGCTCGCGCCGCTCGAATTCCCACGGATTGCCGTGGTCGAGCCATGTCTCGGGTAGTTCCACCTGCCAGCCGTCGGAGATTTCCTGACGGAACATGCCGTTGGCGTAGCGGATGCCGTAGCCATGCGCGGGGATATCGACGGTCGCCATCGATTCCATGAAGCAGGCGGCAAGTCGGCCGAGGCCGCCATTGCCGAGCGCTGCATCCGGCTCGAGCGCGGCGATGATGTCGAAATCGACGCCAAGCGAGGAAAGCGCGTTCTTCACCTCGTCCATCAAGCGCAGATTGGAGATGGCGTCGCGCATCAGCCGCCCGATCAGGAATTCGAGCGAGAGATAGTAGACGCGCTTCGACTGCTGCTCGTAGGCCTTCTTCGTCGAAGCGATCCATTTCTCGATCAGCCGGTCGCGCACCACCTTGATGGTGGCGGAAAGCCAATCGTACTGGGTTGCAACGGTCGGATCCTTGCCGATCCGATAGGTCAGGCAGGAAAGGATCTCGGCGGCCAGCGTATGGGCGTCGGGCGTAGCCTCGGTAAGGGCAAGCTTCATCGCGATGGTCATGCCCGCATTACTAGCCCGGAACGCCCCGCCCTGCCTATCGGAAACGCGCTCACCAAAAAGCAAAACTCACGCGGCAAGCGCGGCTTCGGGCGGAACCTTGGCGCCGGTCATGAAGGCGACGGCGTCCGACATGGTGTATTGTTTCGGGTCGATGACGCAGAGCCGCTTGCCGAGGCGGTGGATGTGGATGCGATCGGCCACCTCGAAGACATGCGGCATGTTGTGCGAGATCAGCACGATCGGCATCCCGCGTTTCCTGACGTCGAGGATGAGTTCCAGGACGCGGCGCGATTCCTTGACGCCAAGGGCCGCGGTCGGCTCGTCCATGATGATCACCTTGGAGCCGAAGGCGGCGGCGCGCGCCACCGCCACGCCCTGCCGCTGGCCGCCCGACAGCGTCTCGACCGACTGGTTGATGTTCTGGATCGTCATCAGGCCGAGTTCGGAAAGCTTGGCGCGGGCGACCTTCTGCATCCTGGAACGGTCGAGCAAGCGAAGGAACTTTCCCATGAAGCCCTCTTGCCGGACCTCACGGCCGAGGAACATGTTGTCGGCGATAGACAAAGCCGGCGAAAGTGCGAGGTTCTGATAGACCGTCTCTATGCCCGCGTGCCGCGCCTCGATCGGCGAGCGGAAATGCACAGGCTTGCCGTTCAGTTCGATGGCGCCGCCGTCGGGAATAACTGCACCGCACAGCGCCTTGATGAGCGTCGATTTGCCGGCGCCGTTGTCGCCGATCACCGCCAGTATCTCTCCGGGCATCAGGTCGAAATCGGCATTGTCGAGCGCGACGACGCGGCCGTATCGCTTGGTCAGCGCCTTGGCCGTCAGTACGGGCGTCACGGCGTTCATACCGCTATCCTCCTTATCCACTGGTCGATGGTGACGGCGAGGATGATGAGGATGCCGACGGTGAATTCCTGCCACAGCACGTCGACGCCGGAGAGCGCCAGTCCGTTGCGGAAGACGCCGACGATGAGTGCGCCGAACAGCGTGCCGACGAGCGACCCGCGCCCGCCGAAGAGCGACGTGCCGCCGATGACCACCGCGGTGATGGCGTCGAGGTTGGCTGTCTGGTTGCCGAGCGGGCTAGCCGCCCCGATGCGGCCGATCAGCACCCAGGCGCCGATCGCGCAGATGAAGCCGGCAAGCGTATAGACGCCGAGCAGCGTGGCGTTGGTGTTGATGCCGGTCAGGCGCGCCGCTTCCGGATCGTCACCCGTGGCATAGACGTGGCGGCCGAATGCCGTGCGGTTGAGGATATACCAGCAGGCCACGGCGATCAGCAGCATCAGGATCGAGCCGTAGGTGATGAGCGCGCCGTGGCCGAAGATGATGCGGTTGCCGGTCCAATGCAGGATCGGCGCCACCTGGTCGATGTCCTGGGCGCGGATAGTCTCGGAATGCGAGACGTAGATGACCATGGAACCGAAGATGCTCCAGGTGCCGAGCGTCACGATGAAGGGCGGCAGCTTGATGATCGCCACCAGCACGCCGTTGATGAAGCCGCAGAGGGTGCCGACCACGAAGCCGAGCGCGAAGGCGATTTCCGGCGGCCAGCCCCATACGACGGCGAGCCTGCCCATGACGATGGAGGAAAGCACCATGATGGCGCCGACCGAAAGGTCGATGCCGGCGGTGAGAATCACCAGCGTCTGGGCGATGCCCAGAATGCCGATGATCGTCACCTGCTGGAGGACCAGCGAAAGGTTGAACGGGGCGAAGAACTTGCCGCCGGCGGTGAAGGAAAAGATCAGGATGCCGATGATGAGGACGATGAAGGGAACGGCGGTCGGGAATTCGTGGAGGAAATGCTGGAGCCGCTTTACGAGCGTCGAGGCCTCCTCCTCGAAGCTGGCCACGGATTGATCGGCTCCCTGAAGCCCGCTTTCGGCAAGGGCGGAGCCGCGCGCGTCCTCGTCCATTCCCCGTTCCTCCCTGGTCGCCCCCGGTACAAGAGCGGTCCGGCGACAGCACGGCTGCCGCCCTCGGCCGTTTTCGGTCAGTCTAACTCCAAACTAAGAGGCTTAGGAAGGGCTTGGGCCGTGGCCATGGGCTCGGTTTTCCGGCCCGGGTCCCGCTGCCTCCGGCAGCTCCCGTGCGTTCGAAGCCTTTCATCGTGCCACCGGCACGATGAATTCGCTAAGCGAACCGGCTCCTCACCCCCAGCAGAGCTTCAGCCCCTCTTCGGTGCTGATCGACGGCACGCCCTTGACCGGCTTGTCGGTGACGAGCTGGGCGCCCGTGTCCGTGAAATTCTTGCCTTCCGTCGCCTTAGGCTTCTCGCCGGTCCTGGCGAATTTATCGATCGCCTCCATGGCCATGGCCGCCATCTTCAGCGGATATTGCTGCGAGGTCGCGCCGATGACACCGTCCTTGACGTTCTTGACGCCCGGACAGCCGCCGTCGATGGAAACGACCAGCACCGAACCATCGTCCTTGCCTGCCGCCTTCAGCGCCTGGTAGCCGCCGGCCGCCGCCGGCTCGTTGATCGTGTACATGACATTCACGTCAGGGCACTTCTGCAGCAGCGTCTCCATGGCGGTGCGGCCGCCATCCTCCGCGCCGCCGGTCATCTGATGGCCGCAGATGCGCGGATCGGTCTCGTCGCCGTAGTGCTTGGGATCCTTGATGTCGATGCCGAAGCCCTGCATGAAACCCTGGTCGCGCAGATAGTCGACGGTCGGCTGGTTGGCGGCAAGGTCGAGGAAGGCGATCTTGGCGTCCTTGGCCTTGTCGCCGAGCGTACCCTTCGCCCACTCGCCGATCAACTGGCCGGCCTTGAAATTGTCGGTCGCAAACGTCGCGTCGACCGCGTCCATCGGATCGGTCGGCGTGTCGAGGTCGATGACCAGCAGGCCCGCGTCCCGCGCCTTCTTGATCGTTGGCACGATGGCGGTGGAATCGCTCGGGACGATGGCGAAGCCCTTGGCGCCGGCGGAGATCAGGTTCTCGATCGCGGCGACCTGGCTGTCATTGTCGCCGTCGTACTTGCCGGCGAAAGTCCTCAGATCGAGCCCGAGTTCCTTGGCCTTCGCCTGCGCGCCTTCGCGCATCTTGACGAAGAATGGATTGCCTTCGGTCTTGGTGATCAGGCCGACGATATCGGCTGCCCAGGCGGGGCTGGCGGCCACGACGCCGAACGCCATGACGCCCGCAAAGGCAAGTTTCGTAAATGTGAATCTACTCATCTCAATCCTCCCAGAGAACGTGAGCGGAAGGTCCCGCCGGCAGGCGCAACCAGCCGGCATCCGGTTGTCCGGGCGCCGGATCGAGGCAAAGCAAATACCAGCCCCTCGCTTCTGTCAATATATAAATCAAAATGAATTATTATTGACAGGCATCTATTTGAAGGCGATGGTCAGGGAGGCCGGGCGACACTCGAAGACCCGCCAGTCAATACCCTTCGACCCCGTTGGGGACCCCTTTGGAGGCCGCGTGGGCAGCGAGCGCGCCATACAGGCCGGACGGTCGTCCGGCGACAGCCGTTTCCATCGCGGCACCAACCAGAGCGGCATGCGCGACTACAACGAGCGGCTGGTACTGACGCTGGTGCGCCAGCACGGCAGCCTCGCCAAGACGGAAATCGCGCGCGTCACCGGCCTTTCCGCGCAAACCATCTCGGTCATCATGCGCGGCCTGGAAGAGGACGGGCTTCTGGTGCGCGGTGCGCCGTTGCGCGGCAAGGTCGGTCAGCCCTCGATCCCGATGTCGCTCAACCCGGACGGCGCCTGTTTCCTCGGCCTGAAGCTCGGACGGCGCAGCGCCGACCTCGTCCTGATCGATTTCCTAGGCCGGGTACGGGCGATGCTGCATCACCCCTACCCCTACCCGCGACCGGAAGAGACGATCGGCTTCGTCCGCAAGGGGATCGCCGAGATGCGGTCGGGCTTGAGCGGCGAACAGGACCGGCGCATCGGCGGGCTCGGCATCGCCATCCCCTTCGAACTGTGGAACTGGGCGGACGCGGCAGGCGCGCCCCGCGACGTGATGGATGCATGGCGCAAGACCGACATCCGCGCCGTCCTTGCCGCCGAACTCCCCTTCCCGGTCTATCTCCAGAACGACGCCACGGCGGCCTGCAACGCGGAACTCGTCTTCGGAAAAGCCGGGGATCTCAACGATTTCGTCTATTATTATATCGGCGCCTTCGCAGGTGGCGGCATCGCCATCAACGGTAGCGTCTTTGCCGGACAGACCGGCAATGCCGGCGCGCTCGGCTCGATGCCGGTGGCGGGAGAAGCGGGCAAGCCGGTGCAACTGATCGACGTCGCCTCCATCGCCGTGCTCGAACGCGCCTTGAACGCAGACGGGCGGGACGCCTCGCATCTTTGGACCTCGCCCGAGGATTGGGGCGATCTGGGCGAAGCGCTGGACCAGTGGATCGCGGCGGCGGCGGGCGCGCTTGCCTTTGCCACGCTCGCCGCGTCCTCGGTGATCGACTTCGAGGCGGCGGTGGTGGACGGATGGATGCCGCTCGAAATCCGCGCCCGGTTGGTGGCCGCCATCCGCGGGGAAATCGCGAAGCTCGACACGGAGGGCCTGCGCCTTCCCGAAATCCGCGAAGGGACGGTCGGGCATCACGCCCGCGCGCTCGGCGGCGCCAGCCTGCCGCTCTCCGAGCGCTTCCTGATCGGCGCGGCCTCCTTGTCCGGCGCATCGTGAGGGTGCAAATGTCCGCGAATACCCAAGGCTCGCCTGCCTTGTCGAAAACTCGGGATCGCGGGACCTATGCTCGATACTCGAAGGAACAATTCGTATGATCCTCTGCTGCGGCGACACGCTCATCGACATGCTGCCGCGCCGGACCGCGAACGGCGAACCGGCATTCGCGCCCTATGTCGGCGGCGCCCTGTTCAACAGCGCGATCGCGCTCGGGCGGGTCGGCGCGCCAGCCGGGCTCCTCACCGGGCTTTCAAGCGACTTCTTCGGCAGTATGCTGAGCGCCGCGCTTGCGGAAAGCCGCGTCGATGCCAGCTATGCCCACATATCGGACAACCACACCACGCTCGCCTTCGTCCGCCTGATGGATGGCCAGGCCAGCTACACTTTCTTCGATGACAACAGCGCGGGACGCATGCTGCTGGAATCCGACCTGCCAGCACTCGATCCGGGCATCAAGGCGATGCTCTTCGGGTGCATGACGCTCATTGCCGAGCCCTGCGGCTCAACCTACGAAGCCTTGATGCGGCACGAGTACCGGAACCGCGTCATGATGCTCGACCCCAATATCCGGCCCGACTTCATCCCCGACAAGCCCGCCCATCTGGCGCGGCTGAGGCGCATGGTCGCCATGGCCGATATCGTCAAGCTGTCGGACGAGGATCTCGCCTGGTTCGGCGAGGCGGGATCGCCGGACGAGGCGGCCTCCGGCTGGCTCAAGCAGGGTCCGAAACTGATCGTGGTCACGCATGGCGCGCGCGGCGCCCATGCCTATTCACGCCACGGCAAGACGAGCGTAGCCGCCCGCAAGGTCGACATCGTCGACACGGTGGGCGCCGGCGACACGTTCAACGCCGGCATCCTCGCCTCGCTCGACAATTCCGGATTTTTGTCGAAAGACGCGGTCGCGGGCCTTTCCGAGCAGTCGATCCGGCAGGCACTGGAATTTGCCGCAAAGATTGCCGCCGTCACGGTTTCGCGCGCGGGCGCCAACCCGCCCTGGCGCCGGGAACTCGACGGGGAGCCTTCTCCCGCCTGACATGGCGTGTGGCGTCTACACGACAATCAAAGCGGATGCCTTTGATTTAAATCATGCCTTCCATGCGGAATTGATTCACATTTTCACCCGATGCCTTTGATTTCGAAAGGGACATGCGCCAGAGATGCCATCGTTCGAGCAAAGGGCATTCCGGAAGGACAGAAGATGGCCGTACTCGTTACCGGTGCCGCGGGCTTTATCGGCGCCGCAGTCGCGCATCGACTGCTCGACCGTGGCGAGGAAGTGGTCGGGCTCGACAATATCAGCGACTATTACGACCCGAAGCTGAAACTTGCCCGTCTCGCCCGCCTTGAGGAACGAGGGGAGTTCCGGTTTATCCGGCAGGATATCTCCGCGACGGATGAGATGAAGAAGCTCTTCGCCAAGGAGCGCTTCGATACCGTGATCCATCTCGCCGCCCAGGCCGGCGTCCGTTACTCCATCGAAAATCCCGGCTCCTATGCCCAGTCGAATCTTGTCGGTTTCCTCAATATCCTCGAGGGCTGCCGGCACGCGAGCGTGAAGCATCTGGTCTATGCCTCGTCCAGTTCCGTCTACGGGGCGAACGAGAAGCAGCCCTTCTCGGTTTCGGATAATGTCGATCACCCGGTCAGCTTCTACGCCGCCACCAAGAAGGCGAACGAATTGATGGCGCATTCCTACGCGCATCTCTACCGGCTGCCGGTGACGGGGCTCCGGTTCTTCACCGTTTACGGCCCGTGGGGGCGGCCGGACATGGCATTGTTCAAGTTCACCCGCAACATCCTGGCCGGCGAAGCGATCGACGTATTCAACCACGGCCGTCACAAGCGGGACTTCACCTATATCGACGATATCGTCGAAGGCGTGGTGCGTGCGGCCGGCCGGATCGCGACGCCGTCCAATCTGTGGGATCCGCAGGCGCCCGACCCTGCCATCTCATCGGCGCCCTACCGGCTCTACAACATCGGCAACAACCGGCCGGTCGGCCTGCTCGATTTCATCGCGGCGATCGAAAAAGCCGTCGGCAAGAAAGCGAAGATGAACATGCTGCCCATGCAGAAGGGCGATGTCGAGGCCACCTATGCCGACATCGACGCGCTGCGGGATGCTGTCGGCTTTTCGCCATCGACATCGATCGAGGACGGGATCGCGAAATTCGTGGAGTGGTATCGCGGCTATTACAAGGCTTGACCAGCCGGCTTCCTATAGAGCCTTGCGGATCGTCTCGATGATCCTGTCCTGGTCGGCTTCCGACAGGTAAGGATGCATCGGCAGGCAGAGAATGCGCTTCGGCAGGGTTTCCGATACCGGCAGGCCCGCCGAGGCGCTCGGATAGTGTTCGTAGGCCTTCTGCAGATGCAGCGGCTTTTCGTAATACACGACCGAGGGGATGCCGGCTTCCTTCAGCGCCGACCGCACCACGTCGCGACGCTCCGTCTCGATCGCATATTGCGCCCAGGCCGAGCGGTAGCCGCGCGGAATAGACGGAACCTTGACGACATCGCCCAGCCCCTCCGCATAGCGGCTCGCCACCTTCTGGCGATCCTCCATCTCTTCGGAAAGGATGCCGAGCTTCTCGATCAGGATCGCAGCCTGGATGGTGTCGAGGCGTGAGTTCAGCCCGATGCGGACATTGTCGTACTGGCTGTCGCCCTTGCCATGGAAGGCGATGGAACGCAGCTTCTCGGCAAGATCGGCATCGTTGGTGAACATGGCGCCGCCGTCGCCGTAGGCGCCCAACGGCTTGGCCGGATAGAAACTGGTCGAGGCCACATCGCCGAATGCGCCGCAGCGCACATTTTCGCGCTCGCCGCCGATGGCCTGCGCCGCATCCTCGATGACGATCAGCCCTTCCCTGTCGGCGAGCGAAGCGATGGCCGAATAGTCGACGGCCAGGCCGAACAGGTCGACCGGAATGATCGCCTTCGGCGCGAGGCGACTCTCAGCACGGATTTCCGCGATCGTTGCCTCAAGCTGCGCGGCATCGATATTGTAGGTGTCGGGATCCACGTCGATGAAGACAGGCTCCGCGCCGGTGAGCGCCACGACCTCGGCGGTAGCGGCAAAGGTAAAGCTCGGCACGAAGACCGCGTCGCCCGGGCCGATGCCGAACGCCATCAGCGGCATGAGGAGCGCATCGGTGCCGTTGGCGCAGGCGACGACATGTTCGACGCCGATATAGGCGGCCATCTTTTTCTCGAATTCCGCTACCTGGGGACCGAGTATGTATTTGCCGCCGGCAACGACCTCGTCGATCGCGCGTTGCAGGCGATCCTTCAGCCTTTCGCGCTGCGCGCCGAGATCGATGAATTGCATGGTGACTCCGGATGGGCGGGATGTTTGAAGGACGACTTTTCGGCTGATAGACCGACAGCCGTTTCAAGTCTTGAAAGCGGCGATCAATCTAGTCCAGCAAGTGTTTCATTTCGTGAAGACATTGCGTCGCATCGAGGCGGTAGCAGCGGCCCCCTCGCAGCAAGCAATGAACCACGGATTGGCGAAATCGACGTCTTCCCTCTGGTCCCTTTTGCCATAGGCGAGAGGATTGCCGTCAAGGGTGAAGGTCATGCCGCCGGCCGCCCGCAGCACCGCATCGCCCGCCGCGGTGTCCCACTCCATCGTGCGGCCGAAACGCGGATACAAATCGGCCTTGCCGCTCGCCAGCAGGCAGAATTTCAGCGACGAACCCACCGAGACAATCTCCGCGCCCTCAAATCGGGCGATGTAGGTGTTCGTTTCCGCGGTGCGATGCGAGCGGCTGGCGACAATGAGAGGGGGATCGTTTTCGCAGCGCATGGCGATGACATGCTGCGATAGAACCGTGAAATCTGGCCCGACAGAAGTCTCCTCGGCCCGGCCGGGCCCGCCGCTGAACATCCTGCCGGTAGCCGGAGCAAAAACGACGCCGAGTTCCGGCGCGCCATTACGGATCAGCGCGATGTTCACGGTGAAATCGGTATTGCCGCCGACAAATTCCTTGGTTCCGTCGAGCGGATCGACAAGAAAGAAGGCATCGCCGAGATCGCCAGGCGTACAGCCATCGGCGCATTCTTCTTCCGCCACGCAGGGGATATCAGGAAAGGAATGGCGAAGGCCGTCGAGAATGATTGCTTCGGCGGCGCGGTCCGCCTCGGTCACGGGCGAGGAATCCGACTTCAGTTCCGCCGTGACCCCGCCATTGCGGATTTCCATGATCCGGCGGCCGGCGGCGAGCGCCAACTTCTCGAAGACGGCAAGCATCGCCGCATCGCCTGCTTTCGAACCCGCCACCTCAACCCCCTTCGGCAACGCCGTGCCGGGCAAGCCAGTCTTCCAGCGCTTCCACCATTTCCTCGGGCGATCTTCCCTCGGTGGCGAGATGGACGTCCGCGTTCTCGGGCGCTTCATAAGGCGAATCGACGCCGGTGAAATTCTTGATCTCACCACTCAGCGCACGCTTGTAGAGGCCCTTCGGGTCACGCCGGGCGCATTCCTCAAAAGGCGTATCGACAAAAACCTCCACGAATTCGCCCTCGCCCATCAGTTCCCGCGCCATCCGCCGCTCCGCGCGGAAGGGCGATATGAAGGAAACCAGGACGATCAACCCCGCGTCGGCCATCAGACGGGCGACTTCGGCGACGCGGCGGATGTTCTCGACACGGTCCCCCTCGGTAAAGCCAAGGTCGCGGTTCAGGCCGTGGCGGACATTGTCGCCGTCGAGGATATAGGTGTGGCGGCCGGCGGCATGCAGCTTCTTTTCCAGAAGATTGGCGATGGTCGATTTGCCGGAGCCGGAGAGCCCGGTGAACCAGAGCACCGAAGGCCGCTGAGCCTTCAATGCCGCCCGCGCGCTTCTATCGACGTCAAGTGCCTGCCAATGGATGTTGGCCGCGCGGCGCAGCCCGTGCACGATCATGCCGGCGCCGACCGTGGCGTTGGTGCGCCGGTCGATCAGGATGAACGATCCGGTCGCCCGGTTCTCACTAAAGGGATCGAAGGCGATGGTGGACTGCAGCGAGATGTTGCAGACGCCTACTTCGTTCATTTCGAGTGATTTCGCCGCTTCATGGGCGAAACGGTTGATATCGATTCGATATTTGAGTTCCGTAATCGCGGCGTTCGCCTGGTCGGTCTCGGTGCGCAGCAGGTAGGAGCGTCCCGGCAGGAGCGCATGCTCGTCGAACCAGACGATATTGGCCATGAACTGGTCCCCGACTTCGGGCCGGGCATCGGGAGCAACGATCATGTTGCCGCGCGAGGCCTCTATATCGTCCTCCAGTACGATGGTGACAGCCTGCCCCTCGACAGCCTCGTCGAGATCGCCATCATAAGCGACGATACGGCTGACCCGCGACGGCTTGCCGGACTTGGCGACAACCACGGCGTCACCTTTCGACACGCCGCCGGAAGCGACCGTGCCGGCGAAGCCGCGGAAATCGTGGTTCGGCCGGCTCACGTACTGGATCGGGAAGCGGAAGGGACGCTCTTTCACCTCATCGTCGAGAACGAGGCTTTCCAGTCGATCCAGAAGTGCAGGGCCGGTGTACCATGCAGTCCGTTCGGACGGCCGCGTGACATTGTCCCCATGGCGAGCCGAAAGGGGGATCGCGGTCACCGTTCGAAAGCCGAGATTTCCTGCGAAGGTCTCGTATTCCGCAGTGATCCTGTCGAAGGTCGCGCGGTCGAAATCCACGAGGTCGATCTTGTTGACCGCAAGGATGACGTGACGGATGCCGAGCAGCGAGGCGATGATCGAGTGGCGACGGGTCTGACGAAGCACGCCCTGCCTTGCATCCACAAGCACGACCGCCGCGTCGGCCGTCGATGCGCCGGTCGCCATGTTACGCGTATATTGCTCGTGGCCGGGCGTATCGGCGACGATGAATTTACGCCTCGGCGTCGCGAAGAAACGGTATGCGACGTCGATGGTGATGCCCTGCTCGCGCTCGGCCTCGAGCCCATCGACGAGCAGCGCGAAATCGATGTCGTCGCCTGCCGTGCCATGCTTCCGCGAATCGCGTTCGAGCGCCGACAACTGGTCCTCGAAGATCAGCTTCGTGTCATAGAGCAGCCGGCCGATCAGGGTGGATTTCCCGTCATCCACCGAGCCGCAAGTGAGGAAACGAAGCAGCGTCTTCTGTTCCTGGCTGGCCAGATAGGCGCGCACCCCGGTGGCTTCTTTTGCCGGATCGATCGTGAGATGCCGTTGCAAGATCAAAAATATCCTTCGCGCTTCTTCTTCTCCATCGACCCGGATTCGTCCCGGTCGATGAGCCGGCCCTGCCGTTCCGATGTCTGCGCGGTCAGCATCTCCTCCACGATCGCTTCCAGGCTGTCGGCTTCCGATTCAATCGCGCCGGTCAAAGGGTAGCAGCCCAGCGTGCGGAAGCGGACCATCCGCTCCTCGATCCTTTCGCCCTCGCGCAATTTCATCCGATCGTCATCGACCATGATGAGCATGCCGTCGCGCTCCACGATCGGCCGTTTCCCGGCAAAATAGAGCGGGACGATCGGGATTTCCTCGCGCAGGATGTATTGCCAGATGTCGAGTTCGGTCCAGTTCGAGAG
>JAKDNM010000123.1 GCA_030456445.1 Hyphomicrobiales bacterium | reverse complement strand
TCTCGAACCTGGCCGCTGGGCCAATTCGTTTGCCCTGGGTGGGGCGGGGCGTCAGGCGCGGGCCCTCCCCAACGCGCCTGACGGACCGATCATTTTGCCACCGAATCGTTCGGCGGCTCTCTTGGAAATTTTGGAGATCGTCATGAAAGGGCGCACCGTCAGCGTCGCCCGGTGGATTGCCTTGCGCGAATTGCGCGAAGGCGAGCCGCCGACCTTTCCGCGTCTGGCGGCGGCGGCTGACCTGCATCCTGGCACCATCCGCGAGCGCGCGCTGCGCGATAGCTGGGAAAAGCAGAACCTGCCGCGCTCCGGCTCACGGGCGCAGGCCGAAATTGAACGCGATATGCCGGAGGCGGACCTGCCGCCGGACGAATTGCGCAGGCAACTCGCAACGATCTTACCAAGACAGATCGATCGCATCGTCGCGCTGGCCGAGCGTGGTCGGCTGAGTAAGGCGCCGCTCGACACGTTGCATTCCATTTTGCGCCTGCTTGAACGGTCCGAGATTCTTTCCGTGGAACAGCCGGCCGAGGAAAAGAAGACAAGCGATGACGAACTCGCCGGAATGCTCCAACGGATCGATGAGCGAATTGTTGAACTCGCTGTGGCGCATGCAGAACGGCTGGTCCAGGCTCGAGATCGGGAAGGAATGGGTTGAAGCCATTCTCGCCGAGTGGTTCGGGCATGCATTGGCGCAGCAATATTTCCCCGGAGGCTCCGGGGACAACCGGCTGGTAACGGGCGGGCGCGGTTCCGGCAAGACCAGGGTCGGCGCCGAATGGGTGAACGGTCTGGTAAGAGGGTTTCCGCCCTTCACCACGAGGGACAGGCGCTACGGGCGCATCGCGCTGGTCGGCGAAAGCCTTGGGGACGTTCGCGAGGTGATGATCGAGGGTCCGTCCGGTATCCGCGCGGTTTCGCGCGGCGTGCCACCCCGTTTCGAGGCGACAAGGCGGCGGCTCGTCTGGACGAACGGAGCCGTGGCGCAAATCTTTTCCTCGGAGGATCCCGAGAGCCTGCGCGGCCCTCAATTCGATGCCGCATGGCTGGACGAGGCGGCCAAATGGAAAAACGCGGAGGCCACCTTCGATATGCTGCAGTTCGGCCTTCGCCTCGGCGAGCGGCCGATCCAGATCATCACCACGACGCCGCGCCCGACGCGGCTGATGAAGAGGCTGATCACGGATCCGACGGTGCGGGTTTCGAGGCTCAGGACCGAGGCAAATAGCGGCAATCTCGCCGCCGGCTTCATCGCCGTGCTGGAAAGGCGCTATGGCGGCACAAGGCTCGCCCGCCAGGAACTCGACGGCGAGTTGATCGAGGATCGCGAGGATGCGCTGTGGAGCCGTGCCGCCCTTGAGGCGATGGGCGGCGGTGCGCCCGAGGATTTGCGGCGCATCGTGGTGGCGGTCGACCCGCCGGCAAGCTCCGGCCGCGCTTCCGCCGCCTGCGGCATCGTCGCGGCCGGGCTCGACGGTGACGGCAACGGCGTTGTGCTCGCCGACGCGACGGTCGAGGCCGCGAGGCCGACCGACTGGGCGGCGGCGGCAATCCGGCTCTACCGCCGGGTGGACGCGGACTGCATCGTCGCGGAAGTCAACCAGGGCGGCGACATGGTGACGGCGGTGCTGCGGACCGTCGACGCCGCCGTGCCGGTCAAGGCCGTGCGTGCCAACCGGGGCAAATGGCTGCGCGCCGAACCGGTCGCGGCACTCTACCAGCAGGGCCGCGTGCGCCACGCCGAACGCTTCCCCGCGCTGGAGGACGAGATGTGCGAATTTAGCTGAAAGGCTGAAAGAAGAAGAAAAACAACAGCTTGCGCTTTACAGTACGGGCACGGAAAACCATGAACGTGGCCGGAACAAACGGGCCGGTTGTAAAACACGAATGCGGCGGAAGCCGCCAAATGCTGAAAAGCAAACCGCCGTCCAGGCTGGACCCCTGAACGGCGGCAATGCGAATGAAAAGCACAGCGAGGCTTTCAATCCGAATTGCTACCACAACGCCACGGACGCTGCAACGCGCGCGGGCCGCTGGTATGCTGAAAACCGTGCAGATTGCCCGCGTCCGATCATACCGGCGCTCAGGCGCATGTTCGGCCTGTCGGCGCTCGAAGCCGTCCAGGCGATCCGCGTGGCGAACGGGGTGCAGCGATGAGCGCGCCCCTGCAATTCAGCGCCGCGTTGCTCAATTCGCGGCTGGTTAAAGCTCCTCCCTCCAATCCCGAGCTGTTCGCCGGTTACGCTTCCGGCGAGATCGCCACGCGTTCCGCGCGGAAGATCGCCAATCGCGCCGTGCGCCGCTTCCAAGGCCGTTTCGCACGCCCGCGCCCGCAGCGCTCGCCCGATCGGGAAAAATCCATCCATCGTCGTCGCACGCTCGCAGCGACCTGGCCCATGCCTCCGGTCATGGCCGGCATGCTCACGACCAGCCAAGTCGCCTATGCGCGCATCGTCGCCGATGAAGTTCATCGCGCCGGCCGATGCGAGCTTACGCTTGACGAGATCGCGGCGCGCGGCGGCATGTGTCGCAAGACGGCAAAGCGTGCTCAGGATCGCCTTTCCGAACTGGAATGGATCACGGTCGAGGAACGGCCGGTCGAGGGGCGCAAGCACCTGTCGAACGTCGTGCGCATCGTCTCAGGCGAATGGTCGACATGGATCAAGATGGGGCCGAAGCCTCGCCCGATAGGGGGACATTCGTGTCCTACCACGGGAAACCATTCAGCTAAAACCTTCCACGTCGAGCCGGTGGAAAGGCTGCAAGGGGCTTATGAGGGGGTGCGATGGCGAAGCAGAGTGCAACCGGGAACGGGGGAGCGCGGCAATGCTGCTTGAAACCCGAAGGCCGGTGCCGGATGGGCGGCAACTGTCGATCCTGCTGGACCAATATGCGCACCAGATAGAGTGGCTGGCACCGTCGCCGCGCCGGCTTGAACGCTTCCACGAGGACAAGAGCGAGATCGTGGCCGGTTTGCTGAGGCTGGCAAGCGAGGTGCGCCATGGCTGACTGGCCCTACAACACGCGGACATGGCAGCGGCTCAGGCTGGCGAAGCTGGCGCACAATCCAATGTGCTTTGCTTGCTCGCTCCGTGGTCGGATCGCGCCAGCCGTCGCGGTCGACCACGTGAAGGCGATCAAGGCCGGCGGCGATCCGTTCCCGCCGTTCGACGGGCTGATGAGCCTGTGCGAGCGCTGCCACAATGAGAAGACCAAGGCGACGGATCATCGCGACCGTGGCAGCGGTCGACGGTTCAAAGGCTTCGACGTGCACGGCAATCCGATCGATCCGGGTGACGATTGGCATGGTGGGGGTGCCTGAAATCACGGCAGATGGCGGGCCCCGGGACCGTCGTGGGAGTTGGGAAAATACTTAGTTTCATAGACTTAGCAAGGATGAAGGGCAAAAGCGGATGGCACTTAGAGGCGTAGGAGCGAAGCCGCTTTCTGAGCGTGGCAAGGTCGACGGCCGCGAAGTTTTGCCCTGGGATGAACCGGGCCTGAGCCGGCCGGAGCGCGTGATTGCGTTCTGCGAAGACCTGCCGATCACGGCCGGCAAGCTCGCCGGCTCGACCATGCGGCTCCGTGACTGGCAGCGCGATTTCATTCGTGCCGTCTACACCGAGGATCCTGCCGGCCGGCGGCCGGTGCGCACGGCGGTGCTCAGCATGGGCCGGAAGAACGGCAAGACGCAGCTCGCGGCCGCGTTGGCGCTTTGTCACTTGCTTGGGCCGGAAGCTGAGCCGCGCGGCGAAGTTTATTCGTGCGCGCTCACTCGCGACCAGGCGGCGAAGCTCTATGCCGAGATGGCGGCGATCCTCCAAGGGCACCCGGAGCTTGATGACCGCTGCAACATCGTCCGGTTCACGAAGCAAATCGAGGTTCTGACCGGCGACGGTGCTGGCTCGATCTATTCCGCACTGTCGGCGGATGCCGGCAGCAAGCTCGGCCTGTCGCCGTCCTTCGTCGTCTATGACGAGCTGGGCAGCGCTCCGAACCGCGCCCTGTTCGATGCGATGGACACCGCGACGGGCGCTCGCGACAATCCGTTGATGATGGTGATTTCCACACAGGCGGCGGCCGATCACGCCGTCCTGTCCGAACTGGTCGACTATGGCTTGAAGGTGCAGGCCGGCGATATCGTCGACCCGTCGTTTCATCTGACGCTATTCACCGCGCCGCAGGAAGCTGATCCGTGGGCACCGGAAACCTGGCGTCTGGCGAACCCGGCGATAGGCGATTTCCGCTCGCTGGAAGACGTGCAGCGGCAGGCCGGACAGGCGCGGCTTGTGCCGTCGAAAGAAGCGGCGTTCCGCAATCTGATCCTCAACCAGCGCGTTTCCGCCGTCTCACGCTTCATCCACAAGGCCGAATGGGACGCCAACGGCGGCACGGTCGACCAGGCGGCGCTCGACGGCCGCGAATGCTATGCCGGCCTCGACCTTGGCGCGACACGCGACCTGACGGCCTTCGTCATGGTGTTTCCCGACGAGAAGGGCCGCTATGACGTGCTGGCGCGGTTCTTCATGCCAGAAGCGAACATCGAGGACCGATCGAACGAGGACCGCGTGCCCTATGATCTATGGGCAAAGCAGGGATTTATCACGCTCATTCCCGGCGCGACCATCGACCCGGGCTTCGTCGCGGACGTGCTGGCGAACGCGGCGACCCGATACAGCATGCAGGCGCTCGCCTATGACCGCTGGCGTATCGAAGACCTGAAACGCGAGCTGGGCCTGATCGGCGCGGCCTTGCCGCTCCAGCCGTTCGGGCAGGGTTTCAAGGATTTTTCGCCGGCCGTCGACATGCTCGAACGATGCGTGGCCGAAAAGCTGTTGCGGCACGGCGGCAACCCGGTGCTCAACATGTGCGCCGCGAATGCGGTGGTGACGCGCGATCCTGCCGGCGGGCGCAAGCTCGACAAGTCGAAGGCGGCGGGCAGGATCGACGGGCTTGTGGCGTTGGCGATGGCACTCAGCATTTCGAAGCGGCACGAACCGGAAGCGCTACCGGCGTGCCTGGCGGAGCTGATGGCCTAAGTCGGCGGCAGGATTACATGACGAAATTTGTCGCGGGGAAGAAAACCACCTTCCACAAGCCACGTGACGACAATTTGATGGATGATTTCCGATCGATCGGCACCGCCGGATGCGTCATCGAGTGCCTTCACAATCACCTCCTGCAGATGAACCATGATCGGCCGCGACGCGCGTTTCGTGGTGGCATTGCCTTCGTAACTCTCCATCCATTCGGAAAATGCGAAACGGAGCATCTGAGGGCGCGTTACCCCTGCCTCATTGGCGATCACATCAAGCTGCGCGAGCAAGTCGGGATCGACGCGAACGCCGACTAGCTTCGCGCCGACCTTCGGCCGTCCCCTTGATTTTCTGTTATCAGTTATTGCCTTAGCCATGATTAATTGATAACAGAAATTCGAGCCGAGACAAGGCGGCAACCTTTTCTCGGCTCTAACCACAACCGATCGCGAAAGGATCGATCATGACTGGCGCAAGCAATATCAGACTTTCAAACTCTCCGGTCGACATGCTGGGCGACGTTCGGCACGACTTCACCGGCCTCGCCGCCATAGTTCGTGTCGCGGTCGAGCGGATGGAGGACGCGAACCTTTGCGTCGATCGGGCTTCACCCAGCGTCGAGGCCGAGGACGATTTGTGCTGCCTCCTCTACGATCTCGATCGCCGCGCAGCCCGGCTGAAGGAGTACTTGGCGCAGGCAATGGCGCGCATCGATGCTGATATTCGCGCCGACAATTCCGAGAAATCCACAGGCTGAGTGAGCAGCATTGACATACGAACAATAAATGTTCGATAAATAGCTATGCCGCGCCGCCCGAAAGACCCTGCCGATGTCTTCAGCCATAGCGACCTCGCAATCGCGAGCAACACGACAAAGCGTTCCGTGCAGCTCATGGCCGATAACGGGCTTCTCCCTGGCGACCGTGGCATTCGCGACCTTAAGCGCATTTGTGTCATCGGCGCGTTCGTTTCGGCGGGCGCGCCGATCCTTGTCGGCGGACGCGTGGTCGAAAAGTTGCTTTGGAGCCTCAACCAGTCGGACGGGGAATTGCCCAGCCGGCTTATCGACTTCGACCGCAAACTTGGCCCTGCGGCTTTTCCGTCCGACCGGGAGATTTCCGATTATTGGCGGCATCGGGCGCTTCTCAGCCGGCCCGATCTTTACCGATCAGGTGAGGCTTTCAGTTCCGATTTTCGCGTTGAAATTGTCGACCGTCAGCACGTCTTCACCTCCGGCGGCATCGTTGAAGCGAATGTCCGTACATACGAAGGAAGGATAGAGGGATGGGAGCGCGGCAGCGACGTATTCTTTCACTCGATCTTCGAGACGAGCCAGCCGGATCAGTGGAACGTTCCGCCTGGTCAGGATCATCTGCAAGAGGCAAGCCAGCCGCTGTTCGCGAACGCTGTCGGCGTGCTGGCGATCAACGGCTCATTGGCGATCCGCAACGGCCTCGACCGGCTGGCCAATCACCGCGCGGGGAAGGTCTCGCCATGAGCGCCGCCGAAATTCAAGTCCAGCGGTTGCGAGCCGCGCGAGTGTGCACTGTCCGTAGTGATCCGGGCAAGGTCGTGCTTCAAATGACGGGGCACGGCGAAACCTACTTCTTGCTCGACATTGATGAATTGACAGCTCTGGCGGCGCGGCTTTCCGCCGATGCCCAGCTTTTGTCGGCAGCGCCAGCGAACTCGGATCAAGCGTCATGATCGTGCTTCCACAACAATTTTCTCCACGTTTCCCGCACCGGCCGCATGATGCCGGCATGATGATTTCAGCAATTCCCCCGGATGATCGGACGCCGCGCGGCGCGGCCCTGGCACGAAGACCGCATCGGGGCGGGGGAAGGACAGTGATTGTCCGTTTTTCCCCGATGCGGACGCCGCAACCCTTTCCCGCCGTGAGGCGGCATAGCCCAGTGCCGAACGTCGTGATGACGCCCGGACTGATGGACGGACGCAACCGCCAACTTGGCGGTTGCGTCCCTTTTCCCCGCCGTGAGGCGGCATAACCCTCTGATGGAGAACCAAAATGCCGAAACTTCAAGACCTGAAAGAGCAGCGCGCCGCGAAGATCGTGGAAATGCGGACGATCAATGACAAGGCGATGAACGACAAGCGCGACTTGGACGACGGCGAGCGCAAAAGCTTCGACGCACTGGACAAGGAAACCCGTTCCCTGGGCGACCAGATCGACCGCGCCGAAAAACTCGCCGCCTATGAACGGCTCGAAGCGTCGGGCGAAACCGTTTCCGGCACGGGTGAAATGCGCCGCGAACTGCGCAACTATTCGCTCGCGAAGGCTGCGACGGAAAGCCTTGCCGGCAAGCTCAGCGGCGTCGAAGCCGAGTTTCACCAGGAGCTTTCCAAGGGGCGCGAAACGCGCGGCCTGATGGTTCCCGTCGATATCCTGCTTGGCGGCGGTGCCGAAACCCGCGCGATCACGACCACGACGCCGGCGAGCTATGTCGGCGGCAATCTGATCCGCACCGACCTCGCCGCGATGACCGATCGCCGCCGGCCGGCGCTCAAGGTGGAAGCGCTGGGCGCTACCGTGTTGCGCGGCCTGGTCGGAAATCTCGACCTGCCGCGCCTCAATTCGAGCGGTACGGCCTACTGGATCGCGGAACATGCCGCGACCACGGGCAGCGATGCCAAGTTCGAGAAAAAGAGCATGTCGCCCAACACGGTTTCGGGGCAATACGAGCTTTCGCGCCGCATGGTGTTGCAGTCGAACGAAGCGATTGAAACGATCCTTCGCCGCGATCTTGGCTTGATCCTCGCTCAGGCGCTCGACCGGGCGGCGTTAAGGGGCGGCGGCACTAATGAGCCGACAGGCATCACGGCTGACACGGACGTGACAGAACTCACGGCGGCGGCGTTTTCGTCGGACGCGACGGCCGACATGATCGCGGCGCTCGAAACTGATGACGTGACCGGCACGACCGCCTTCCTGATGCACCCCAACATCATGAAGATCGTGCGCAAGGAAAAGGATACGGACGGGCGCGTTATCCCGGCTTCCGAACTCTTCCACAGCAAGCCGTTCGATGTTTCCACCCAGGTGCCCGACGATGGTGCGTCGCCCGCGACGGATCAATTGATCTATGGCGAATGGGCGAGCCTCTATCTCGGCTACTGGTCGGGCGTCGATATTCTGATGAACCCTTATGCGGACAGCGTGGCGAGCAAGGGCGGCGTTCTCCTGCATGCCTTCCTCGACGCCGACGTTGTGGTGCGGCACCCCGAGGGCTTCACCTACATGGGGATCACCGGCTGATGGCAACGCTCGCGGACGCCAAGGCATTTTGCCGCGTCGATCACGATGATGACGACGCGACACTGACCGCCATGCTCGCGGCCGCGAGCGATCACCTTGAAAGCATCGACGTGGACACATCGTCCTCGCCGGTGCCGCCGGCCGTGGAGCACGCTATCCTGATGCTCACCGCCTTTTTCTACGATCACCGCGAGGACACGGACGCGAAGCCGGAGGGCGTCGTTGACCGGCTGATTTCTCCCTATCGCGAGGTGAACCTATGAAGACCGAACGTCGCGCGCTCGCGATTGAAATTCGCACCAACGGCCGCAAGCTTGAAGGCTATGCGGCGACCTTCAACAATCCGGCCGATATCGGCGGGCGCTTTGTCGAAACGATCGCGCCCGGTGCCTTCGCGGCCTCGCTCAGGGACAAGCGCGATATCCTCGCCTTGGTCGACCACGATCCGGGCCGCGTGCTCGCCCGCACCCGCTCCGGCTCGCTCCGGTTATCGGAGGACGCGAAGGGTCTCGCCTTCGCGCTCGACGTGCCCGACACCTCGCACGGCCGCGACGTGCTCGCACTTGCCGAGCGCGGCGACCTGGGCGGCATGTCTTTCGGCTTCACCGCGTTCGATGAGCACCGCGACGGCGATCGCCGCGAGCTGCGCGGCATCGAGCTTCATGAAATTTCCGTCGTGCTGGCATGGCCAGCCTATGACGGCACCGTCATCCACGCGCGCGCGCTCGAAATGCCGGCACCGTTCCGGCTTTATGCCGACCGCGCGCTCCGCATTTTGGAGTTGATGCAATGAGCCTTCTGGATCGCCTTTTTTTGCGGCGCGAGAACCGGGCCGAAACGCGAATTGCGGCAAGCGACCCATACCTTGCCGAATGGTTCGGGATGAACGGCACGACCGGCGCTTATGTCGATCCGCAGCGTGCCAGCGGCATCGCCACGGCCGGCGCGTGCATTTCGCTGATATCTCAGGCGCTCGCGGCCGTGCCGTTGAACGTCTATCGCCGCACCGGCAACGGCGGGCGCGAGCGCGCGTCGGATCATCCGCTATATGGCGTCCTGCACGACATGCCGAACGGCGTCATGACCGCGTTCGAAGCGCGCGAGATGCTGATTGCCAGCCTTCTGGTTTCCGGCAATGCCTATGCCACGCTGGAATGGAACGGGCGCGGACAGGTGAGGGCGCTTCACCCGCTCGACCCCGGAAGCGTGGCGGTCGAGAAGCTGGAAAGCGGTAGGCTGCGCTACCGCGTGACGAACCGGGCGGGCGGCATCCGCGTCTATCTCCAAGATGAAATCCTGCATTTGCGCTATCGGCTCGCCCGCGACGGCGTGATGGGACTTTCGCCTATCCAGCTCGCCCGCGAGACGTTCAACCTGGCGCTCACGCAACAGGACACGGCGGCGGGGCTTGCGGCAAAGGGCAACCGGCCGGCCGGCGCGCTAGTTTTCCCGAACATGATGGGACAGACCGGCAAGGATAGCGCGCTCGCCAAGCTTGGGGCGAAGATCGAGGCCGACACTCTCACGTCGAACGTGCTGGTGCTCGACGGCGGCGCGGAATGGAAGTCGTTTTCGATGACGGCGAAGGACGCCGAATTCCTCGAAAGCCGCAAGCTCACCAATCTTGATATCTGCCGGATCTGGGGCGTTCCGCCGACCGTCGTCGGGATCCTCGACCATGGCACCTATTCCAACGTCGAGATGGAAAGCCGCGCCCTTGTCGTGCGATGCTTGGCGCCGATGGCGCGGCGCGTCGAGCAAGCCATGAACATCGTGCTTCTGCCGACCGAAAGCCGCAAGACGCTCTTTGTCGAACACGACCTCGCCGGCCTGATGCGTGGTGACGTGAAGCAACGCTATGAGGGCTATCGGATCGGCCGCGAGTGGGGCTGGCTCAGCCCGAACGAAATCCGCGGCTGGGAAAACCTGCCTGAGATCGAGGGCGGTGACGAATATCTGTCGCCGCTCAACATGACGCCGCTTGACGAGCGCGGGGCCGGAACGGGCACGGGGCAGGCGGAATGACGGCGGCGGGCGACCTTGACCGACGCGTCGTCATCGAGCGCTATGAAGTCACCGGCAGCGATGGTGCCGGCGGGACAATAAAGGATTGGGTACCGCTCGCGACGGTTTCCGCTTCTCGTTCCGACGTGAAGGACACTGAGCGCGTGGCCTATGGCGGCATCGTTTCCGAGCTGGTGAGCCGCTTCGTGATCCGCAATGCCGGTGCGGCGGCAGGCGTTACGCCTGCCGATCGGCTCGCCTATGACGGCAAAACTTGGGAAATCCTGGGCGTGAAGGAGACGAAGCAAGGTCGCAATCGCTTCCTCGAAATCACCGCGAAGGTGGGAGGCTGAGACCGTGGCCGACTTCGCCCGCCCGCCGTCTTATCTGTCCTGCGCTACGCTCGCGCGCGAGCTGGACGTGTCGGAAACGACCGTGCACGAGATGGTCCGGCGTGGCGTTCTTCCCCAACCGGTGAAATTGTCGAGCGGCTGCGTTCGCTGGTCTTGGGCGGACGTGCAAATGGCGCTTGGCTCGCTGTCGGCTGGCCGTGCCTCCGAAGCCGCAAACGATCCTTTCCTTGCGGGAGCCCGCCATGCCACGTCAGCATAATCGTTCCGCCGTCAATCTGCCGAAGGGTGTGCATCGTGTCGTCGCGCGCGGCCGGGAGTATTTCTATTTCCAGGCGGGACGCGGGACCGATCATGTCGGGCCGCGCATACCGTTGCCGAACGATCCGCATGCGCCGGAATTCTGGAATGCGATCCGGCAGGCTCAGGGCCTTGCGGGTGCGGTGCCCGTCGACACGTTCGGCGCGGTGCTCGACGGCTATATTGAATTCATCAAGACGTCCGGCACGCTCACGGCCGGGACGATCGACCAATACGAGCGCGCGCTGAGGATCGGCCGCAAGGCGTGGGGGAGCCTGCCGGCGAAGGGCCTTCGGCCTGTGCACGTGCAAGCCGTCATGGACGGTCTGGCGGGCAAGCCGGGTGCGGCGAACAACTTCCTGAGCGCCATGCGGGCACTGTCGACCTGGGCGCGCGTGCGCGATCACGTCGAGCACAGCCTGACCGAGGGCGTGAAACCCTACGCGAAGGACACCGGGCACAAGCCTTGGACGCCGTTACAGATTGAGACGGCGCTGTCAAAGCTCACGGGCGTGATCCGTCGCGGCGTCGTGTTCTACATGTGGACCGGCATGCGCGGCAGCGATGCCGTCCGGTTGGGCTGGACCGACATTGACGAGGGCGGCTTCTCTTACCGCGCTCAGAAGACCGGCCGGGAAGTCTATTGCCCGATCGTGCCCGAGCTTGAAGCGGAAATGTTGACCTGGACGAAGCGGCCGGGGCCGTTCCTGTTGCAGGAAGGCGGACGTGCGGACGGGCAGCGCTACACGCGCAAGCTGTTCTCCAAGCACTTCGCGGAAGCCCGCGACAAGGTGCCGGAGCTGGCGGGCGTGACGCTGCACGGGTTGCGCTGCACGGCAGTTATCCGGCTTCGTCGTGCTGGCCTGTCGACGGCTCAGATTGGCGACATCGTTGGCATGTCGCTTCCCATGATCGAACGCTACTGCCGGTTTGCCGACCGGAAGACAAGCGGCAAGGCCGCTTTGCTCACACTCAAGAGAACGAGCGAAGAACAGAACTGTAAAACACGGCAAAACCGTAAAACATAAATCCAGCAATACCAAAGTGTTAGAGGCCGAAAGATGAAATGTGCGAATTCGGCCCCGACGGGCTCGCCGGCGGCCGCTCACCCGACCGCGTCGACGCGCTGGGGTGGGCGCTGACGGAACTGATGCTCGGCCGGGGCCGGGAGCCGAAGG
>JAKDNM010000024.1 GCA_030456445.1 Hyphomicrobiales bacterium | reverse complement strand
CGCTCTATACGGGCTACGATTATTTCCGGGCTGGGCTGAAGCATGTCATCGATGAGTAAACCGGGATGAATGAGAACAGCCTGAAACTCGTCTATTTCGCCTGGGTGCGCGAGCGTATCGGCCTTACCGAGGAGGAGATCGTCCTGCCGGGCGAGGTTCGTACCGTGAAGGACCTGCTCGGCTGGCTGAAAGGGCGCGGCGAGGAATACGAAGCCGCGCTCCAGCACGCGGACGTGATTCGGGTCGCGATCGACCATGAACACGCCGACCATGGCGAGACGATCGCCGGGGCGCGCGAGATCGCGCTTTTCCCGCCCATGACCGGCGGCTGAGAAATGTCGGCGCCTGTCGTCCCGCTCATCCGCATCCAGGCGGAGGATTTCGACACCTCCGCGGAGGTCGCACGGCTGACGCGCGGGCGGCACGATATCGGCGCCGTGGTCACGTTCACGGGTCTCTGCCGCGATGAGGGCGGGCGGCTCACGGCGCTGGAACTCGAACACTATCCGGCGATGGCGGAGGCGGAAATCGCCCGCATCGCCGAGCAAGCGATGGAGCGATGGCCGCTTGACGGCGTCAGCGTCATCCACCGCTACGGCCGGATTGCGCCCGGTGACAACATCGTTCTGGTCGTGACGGCATCCACCCACCGCCACGCGGCGTTCGACGCGGCTTCGTTCCTGATGGATTATCTGAAGTCGCGCGCGCCCTTCTGGAAGAAGGAGCATCCGAAGGAAGGCGGCGACGGCGGCTGGGTGGATGCGCGCGAGGATGACGCGATCGCCGCGAAGCGATGGCAACGAAGCTGAAACGCCGCGTTCGTGCCTGCCGCACACATCCCGCCTGGCCGGCATTTTTGCAACAAATGAGTGTTTGCAAAGCGGCGGCAACCGTAAATTAATGATGCCGTCTGGAATTTTCGCGAATTAGAATTTTCGCAAGCGCGCCACGGTTACGTTACGCCGATTGAAATTGCATCTCGGCGCGCATGTTTCCACTTGCCACATTTCTGCCGGAGATAAGCGGCGTCGCGGCGGCGGCCGTCATTCTGTCGGCCGTGCTGATCGCTGTGCTTATCGTCTATCGACGGCGCTTTCGCGCCGCGCTCCGCGAGCGCATGCATACGGCGGAACTCATCGATAACCTGCATGACGGCATCTACCGATCCTCGCTTGACGGGCATCAACTGGCGGCCAACCGCGCGCTCGTACGGCTGAACGGCTATGACAGCGAGGCGGAAATGCTGGCTTCCGTCAACGACATCGCCAAGGAGTGGTATGTCGATCCGAACCGCCGCACCGAATTCCAGGACATCCTCGGTCGCGAAGGCAGGATCGAGAATTTCGTTTCCGAAGTCTACCGGCACAAGACACGCGAACGCATATGGATCACCGAATCGGCCAGAATTGTCCGCCACCCGGCAACCGGGAAATCCCTCTACTATGAAGGTTCGGTCCGCGAGATCACCGAGACCATCAGGCGCCAGCAACTGGAGGAGCAGATCCAGAAGCTCACCAGCCAGTTGCCCGGCGGCCTGTTCCAGTTCAGGCGCAGCCAGAACGGCTCCTATTCGGTCGAATATCTGAGCGGCAGCTTCGGACGTGTCCTCGGCCTTCCCGAAGAGATGCGGCTTTTGACAACCGTGCAATTCATCGGCTTCATTATCCGCGAGGATCGACCAGCCTATTTCCGCTCGCTCACAGCCTCCCGAAGAAGCCTCTCACCTTGGGATCATGAGTTCCGCGTCCGCAACCCGGATGGCGAACTGAGATGGCTGCGCGTCGTTGCCAAGCCCGAACAGGACGAAGGCGCGATCACCTGGCACGGCTATCTGATGGATATCTCCGCCCGCAAGAAACAGGCGATGGAGATCGAGGAACTCGCCTATTTCGATCCGCTTACCCAATTGCCCAACCGGCGCATGCTGAGAAACCGGACGGCCGCTGCAATCACCTGCGCGCGCAAGCGGGGTCGGGTCGGCGCCCTCCTCTTCATCGATCTCGATAATTTCAAGAACCTCAACGACAGCCAGGGCCACCATGTCGGCGACCAGTATCTCGTGCAGGTGGCCTCGCGCCTCCGCGAATGTGCCGGCGAGAACGGGATGGTTTCGCGCATGGGCGGCGACGAATTCGTCATCATGCTGGAAGACCTCGCGGATGGACTGCCCGAGGCCAGCCGGCACGCGCTTGCCGTTGCCGACAAGACGCTTTCCGCGCTCCGCGACACGTTCGTACTGGGGCCGGTCCATCACAGGGGTTCGGCCAGCATCGGTGTCGTCGCCTTCGACGGCAGCGAATCGGGCGCGGAGGAACTGATCCGCCGTGCCGACATCGCCATGTACGAGGCGAAAGGCGGCGGGCGGGACGGCATCTCCCTTTTCGATCCCGCTTCGCTGGAGCTGGAATCGCAACGATTCCGGCTTCTCAATGATTTGCGGGCGGCGATTTCCGGCGATCAGCTTGCATTGCATTTCCAGCCGCAGATCGACCGCGAAGGCCATGTCTGCGGAGCCGAGGCGCTGCTGCGCTGGCGCCATCCGGAACTGGGCGACATCCCGCCGGCCGTGTTCATACCGCTCGCCGAGCATTGCGGCCTCATCCACGAGATCGGCAATCTCGTGCTCGCCAAGGGTATCGCTACTCTGGCGGGCTGGCAGAAAAACCCTGAGACATCGTATCTCAGGCTGGCGGTGAACATCTCCGTGCAATCCTTCGCCAACGCCACTTTCGCACCGGATCTGACGCGGCTGGTAGGGGAACACGGCGTCGACGCCTCTTATCTCACTCTCGAATTCGCCGAAAATGTCATGGCGCGCGACCATGAGCGGACGGCGACGCACATGGCTGAACTGAAGAAGCTCGGCATCCGCTTCTCACTGGACGATTTCGGAACCGGCTATTCGTCGCTTGTGCACCTGAAAAAACTGCCTTTCGACGAACTCAAGATCGACGGCAGCTTCGTGGCGGATATCGAGACGCGGGAAAGCGATCGCGCGCTCGTGCGCACGATCCTCGCCATGGCGACGACGCTCGGCCTCTCCGCCGTCGCCGAGCATGTCGAGGACGACAAGCAGCGCATCTTCCTGCATCTCTTCGGATGCGAGATGTTCCAGGGATTGCTCTACAGCGCGGCCGTGCCCGAGAAGGAATTCCTGGCCTTCACGATCGCACGCAACGCGCCTTCCGAAACGGAAACGGCCGACATCCGCCGGCCCGCCTGAGGCGCAGGCCGGCAGGAGACAATCCTCAGCCGACGATTTCGGTGTCTGAGAACCAGAAGCGGATTTCCTGCGCGGCGGTCTCCGGCGCATCCGACCCGTGGACCGAATTCTCGCCGATCGACAGCGAATGGGTCTTGCGGATGGTGCCTTCGGCAGCATCGGCCGGGTTGGTCGCACCCATCACTTCGCGGTTCTTCGCGATGGCGCCCTCGCCTTCCAGCACCTGGACGATGGTCGGGCCGGAAGACATGAAATCGCAAAGCTCGTCGAAGAACGGCCGGCCCTTATGGACGGCGTAGAAGCCCTCCGCCTCGCGGCGGCTCATCCATACGCGCCGCGATGCGACGACCCGCAGCCCGGCATCTTCCAGCATGCTGGTAATGGCGCCGGTGAGGTTGCGTTTCGTCGCGTCCGGCTTGATCATCGAGAAAGTGCGTTCGATCGCCATCTGCTGTCCTTTGCAAGAAATTGGTGTTTCGGAGGTGGCGGGCTGCATAGCGCGCCGGGCCGGACTTGTGAAGAGGCCGGAATCCCGCCGCCGGGCCGGATTTACCGTTGGCCGTTCCGGGCGGCTGGTGTAGTTCCTCCACGGAACGGGGCTCGATCGTTTTTGGAAATGAAACAGCACTTCATGATGTTCGCCGCCTACAATGCGTGGGCGAACGGGCAGATCTACGACGCGGCCGCCGAACTGACCGACGAGGAATTCGGCCGCGATGTCGGCGCGTTCTTCGGCTCGATGATGGGAACGCTCAACCATCTTCTCGTCGCCGACCGCATCTGGATGAAGCGCTTCACCAGCGAGGGCGAGGCGCCGAAGGCACTGGATACCATCGTCCACCCCAACTTCGATCCGCTGCGGCTGGCACGCGAGGCGGAGGACCGGCGCATCCTCGAATGGATCTCCAGCCTCTCGGAAAAGGCGCTGGCCGGCCGCTTCACCTATATGACGGTCACGGATTTAAGGACCGTTTCACAGCGGCTTGCGCCCTCGCTCGACCATTTCTTCAACCACCAGACACATCACCGCGGGCAGGCGCACACGATCCTCAGCATGCTCGGCAAGCCGCCCCCGTCGCTCGACCTGGTCTATTTCCAGCGCACACCGGACGGGCGCGCCTTCGCGTAGGCAACTCCGTTTGGGATCGAGTTGCACAGCGATACGCTCTTGTCATTGCGACGCGGCTCGGCCAAAAGGGCCGCCATGCTTACCATCAACGATCTTTCCCTGCGCATCGCCGGGCGCCTGCTCATCGACCATGCCTCGCTGGCGCTGCCCGCCGGCGCGAAGGCGGGGCTTGTCGGCCGCAACGGCACCGGCAAGACGACGCTTTTTCGCGCCATCACCGGCGATCTCGCGGCCGAGACCGGCTCGATAAGCCTGCCGAAGAATACGCGGATCGGCCAGGTGGCGCAGGAAGCGCCGGGCACCGAGGAGCCGCTGATCGACATCGTCCTTAAGGCCGACACCGAGCGCGCGGACCTTCTTGCCGAGGAGATGACGGCAAAGGACCCGCACCGTATCGCCGAAATCCATCTCAGGCTCGCCGATATCGACGCGCATTCCGCCGAGGCACGCGCTGCGACCATCCTCTCCGGCCTCGGCTTCGACGACGCCGCGCAAAAACGGCCGGCCTCGTCCTTCTCCGGCGGCTGGCGCATGCGGGTCGCGCTCGCCTCCGTCCTTTTCGCCCGGCCCGATCTCCTGCTTCTCGACGAGCCGACGAACTATCTCGACCTCGAAGGCACGCTGTGGCTGGAGAGCTACGTGTCGAAATACCCGCATACCGTGCTCCTGATCTCGCACGACCGCGACCTGCTCAACCGCGCCGTCAACTCGATCGTGCATCTGGAGCAGCACAAGCTCACCTTCTGGCGCGGCGGCTACGACCAGTTCGAGCGGCAGCGGGCGGAAAAGGCGGCGGTCCTGGAAAAGAACCGCGCCAAGCAGGACGCCGCGCGCAAGCATATGGAGGAATTCGTCGCCCGCTTCCGCGCCAAGGCGACGAAGGCGAGACAGGCGCAATCGCGCCTGAAGGCGCTGGAAAAGATGAAGCCCATCGCCACGCTCATGGACGAGACGGTGCGGCCCTTCAGCTTTCCCGAGCCGGTCAGGACGGTCGCCTCGCCGATCATCGCGCTGGACGGCGGCGCCGTCGGCTACACGCCGGGCAAGCCGGTGCTGCGGCACCTGTCGTTCAGGATCGACGCCGACGACCGCATTGCGCTGCTGGGCGCCAACGGCAACGGCAAGTCGACCTTCGCCAAGCTTCTGGCCGGCAGGCTTGCGCCCGAAACGGGGACCATGACGGTTGCCCCGCAGCTCAAGGTCTCGATGTTCGCGCAGCATCAGCTCGACGATCTGAGGCCCGAGGAAAACGCCTATGAGCACGTGCGGCGGATGATGCCGGAGGCGCCGGAATCCAAGGTGCGCTCGCGTGTCGCGCGCATGGGCCTTGCGACCGAGAAGATGAACACGGCCGCGAAAGACCTTTCGGGCGGCGAGAAGGCGCGGCTTTTGATGGGGCTCGCCTCCTTCGAGGGGCCGAACCTTTTCATCCTGGACGAGCCGACCAACCATCTCGACATCGATTCGAGGGAATCGCTGATCCAGGCGCTCAACGAATTTTCCGGCGCGGTGATCCTGATCTCCCACGACCGCCACCTGATCGAGGCGACGGTCGACCGGCTGTGGCTGGTCAGGGACGGCACCGTAAAACCCTATGACGGCGACCTCGGCGACTATCGGCAACTGGTCACCGGCGGCGCCTCCGACCGGCGCGACCGGCGCGAGGCGGACAAAACGAGCAAGGCGGACCGCCGCCGCGAAGCCGCCCAGCGCCGCGCCGCGCTCGAACCGCTGGCCAGGGAAATAAAGACCATCGAAGCGCTGATCGAACGGCTGCGCGGGCGGCTCGAAGCGATCGAGGCCAAATTGGCGGACCCTTCCCTCTATGAGAAGGAACCGGCGAAAGTCACGGACCTGACCAGGGAGCGCGGCGATCTGGTAGCCAAACTGGCCGCGCAGGAAGACCGATGGCTGGCCCTCTCAACCGAGTATGAGGAGGCAATGGCGGCCTGACACGTACCGGACCAGAGCATGATGCGATTGGATTGAATCGCATCATGCTCTTATCTCTTTGCTTGAGCATGATCTTTTCGGAAAACCGGTTCCCACTTTTCCGGATCATGCTCTAGGACCAGCCCTATGGCCGCATCCGGATAGAGGAACGGATTCGGCCGGGTGGCGTTTCTTCGGTGCGGGGTCACATAGGAGGAAAGATATGGGTCGAGGAATTCTCTTGTGGCTGATTGGCATACCAATACCGATCATCATCCTCATTCTTCTCTTCTGGCACTGATCCGGGATTTTCTTCGAATACGACCGGGAAAACATGGTGTTCCTGAAAAAACGCTGCGAATAGGCGTTGCTTGCCCACACCCGCAGATGAATTTACGGTTGTGGGCAAAGCTTTGTTAACCCTAACGATGTGTAATCCATTCCGTTCATTGTTTCGACGGTATGGAATATCGCGTCCGTGGCACATGCGCCTCAATCGACCGTATTTGGAAAGCGCAAGGAGCCGCATACCGTCATCATCGCGCGCGGCGATACCATCCGCCATTTCACCATCCGCCCATGGGTCGCCGCCATTGTGGGCTCGGTCTGCGCCGCCATCGCCATCGGCTACCTGCTCGCCACCTCCTATCTTGTCTTGCGCGACAACCTGATCGGTGCGTCGGTATCCCACCAGGCCCGCATGCAGCAGGCCTATGAGGACCGCATCTCGGCCCTGCGCTCGCAACTCGACCGCATCACCAGCCGGCAGCTTCTCGACCAGCGTGCGGTAGAGCAGAAGGTCACCGAACTGCTCGCCCGCCAATCCCTTCTCACCCAGCAGCACGGACGCCTTAGGCCGTTGCTGGAGCGCGCCGGAAGACTGGAAAAGGCAGCCTCGATCGGCCTGCCCTCCCCTCGTCTCGCCCCCCTGCCCTCACCCCGGCCCGATGAGCGCGCGAGCGCCGATGAGCCCGGCTCCACGTCCAACGCCAAGGCAGTTGGCTTGCGCACCGCGGAGAACGGCCCGGCCGCGCTCTGGAAAACGCGGCTGGCGCTGGCCGGCGACCAAGGATCGCCCGGACCCGGGGCCGATCGGCTGTTTGCGGCCATCAACACTTCGCTGCGCTCCATCGAGACGGAACAGCTACGGCGCGTGCAGACGCTGTCGCAAAAGGCGTTGCAGACCGGCGACGCGGTCAAGGAAGCCCTTCAGTCCGCCGGCCTCGAGGTCGCCGCGAACTACGGCAAGGAAGACATGGGCGGTCCGCTGATCGAAGTGAACGACCCGTCGAAATTCGACAGACGAGTCAGGGAACTCGATGACGCGCTCGACCGGCTCGATCTCCTGAAAGCAGAAATCCGCAAGGTGCCGATCGCCAACCCTGCACCGGGCGCGGTCGTGACCAGCGCCTTCGGCTTCCGGCGCGACCCCATCCTCGGCGTCTCCGCACTGCATCCCGGCATCGATTTCCGCGACGCGGTCGGAAGCAACGTTCCGGCGACGGCTGCCGGGGTGGTGACGCGCGCCGGCCGGGCCGGAGGCTACGGCAACATGGTCGAGATCGACCATGGCGGCGGCTACTCCACCCGCTACGCGCATTTGAGTGAAATCGACGTGAAGGTCGGCGACAAGGTGGCGCGCGGCGAGACGCTCGGAAAATCCGGCAGCACCGGCCGCTCGACCGGCCCGCACCTTCATTACGAAGTGCGCCATAACGGCAAGGCGGTGAACCCCGTCTCCTTCCTGAAGGCGGGACGGGTCATCTCGCAGCTATTATAGCATCCTCCTACCGGCTCAGCCCCTTCGCCGCCAACTCGTCGAGATAGGCGTGCCAGCGCTCTTGCCTCTCCTCGCCGAGTTCCCGCAGATAGTGCCAGGTGAAGATGCCGGTATCGTGGAAATCGTCGAACACGATCCGTATGGCGTAATTCCCGACAGGCTCGATTTTGCTGATCGCGACATTCCGCTTGCCGGGCACGGTGACGCGCTGCTCGGGCGAATGACCCTGGACCTCTGCCGAGGGCGACAGAACGCGCAACATCTCCGCCGGCAACTCGTAGCGCCCGTTGCCCGCGAAGCTGACCGTCAGCAGCTTGCGATCCTTCGCTACCCGCAATTCGCTCGGTGCCGCCATTCCATCCGCTTCCTGTCTATCGGCCAGCCTTGCCCCATCCTGCTCCCTACGTCCAGCCGGCGATGCAAATGCCGCAATCGACACGGCGGTCGAGGTCTCTGGATCATGGCCGCATCAGCGTTTAATAGCGGAAAACGCTGTCTGGTCGCTGTGTAACCGTGCAGCCTTGCGGTAAGGAGCCGGGGGCGATGGATAGCGTCCACCGGGAAAGGAACAACGATGCTGGGCTGGTTCCGCAAACTGATGCCGCGCGAAGACCGCTTCTTCGACTTGTTCGCCGAGCACGCCAGGACGGTTGTCGGCGGAGCGGAAGCCCTGCAAAAGCTGCTTGCCGGCGGCGACAATGTCGAACAGCGATGCCAGGAGATCATCGACCTCGAACACAAGGCCGACGCCATCGCCCGGGAGGTGATGCAGGCCGTGCGCAAGAGCTTCATCACGCCGTTCGACCGCGGCGACATCAAGGATCTGATCCAGTCCATGGATGACGCCATCGACATGATGCAAAAGACCGTGAAGACGGTGACCCTCTTCCAGCAGAAAAGCTTCGATCCGCTTATGCAGGAGATGGGCGGCGCCATCGTGGAGGCGGCGCGGCTGACCGCCGAGGCCGTTCCGCTGCTCAGCGGCATCGGAACGCACGCGGCCCGCATCGCCGCCATCGCAGAAGAAGTGACGCGCGTCGAGGAACGTTCCGACGAGTTGCACGACGCCGGCTTGCGCGACCTGTTTGATCGTCACGGCAAGACCGATCCCATGGCCTATCTGATCGGCAGCGAGATCTACGGCCAGCTCGAAAAAGTGGTCGACCGCTTCGAGGATGTCGCCAACGAGATCAGCGGCATCGTCATCGAGAACGTCTGAGCACGGCAGTGGAGACCTCGCTAGCCTTCCCAGCCCTGATCGGCCTCATTGCCGTGGCGCTGTTCTTCGATTTCCTGAACGGGCTGCACGACGCGGCAAATTCCATCGCGACGATCGTATCGACCCGTGTGCTCAGGCCTCAATACGCCGTGTTCTGGGCGGCATTCTTCAATTTCATCGCCTTTCTTTTCTTCGGTCTGCATGTCGCGCGAACGCTTGGCACCGGCATCGTCGATGCGGGCGTGATCGACCCGACGGTGATCTTCGCGGCACTGGCGGGCGCGATCGTCTGGAACATCCTGACCTGGATATTCGGCATCCCGTCGAGCAGTTCGCACGCGCTGGTAGGCGGCCTGGTCGGCGCCGGCGTCGCCAAGGCCGGCGGGGGTGCGATCGTCTGGTCGGGTCTCCTGAAGACGAGTGCCGCGATCGTGCTCTCCCCGGCGCTCGGCTTCTTCCTTGCGCTGATGCTGATCCTTGCCGTCTCCTGGATATCGCTCAGGCAGACACCGTTCGCGGTCGACAACACCTTCCGCCACCTGCAATTCATCTCGGCTTCGCTTTATTCGCTCGGCCACGGCGGCAACGACGCGCAGAAAACCATGGGCATCATCGCCGTCCTGCTCTTTTCGCAGGGCCATCTCGGCCACGAATTCTACGTGCCTTTATGGGTCGTTCTGTCATGCCAGTCGGCGATGGCGCTCGGCACGCTGTTCGGCGGCTGGCGCATCGTCCATACAATGGGATCGAAGATCACGCGTCTGAACCCGATGCAGGGTTTCTGCGCCGAGGCCGGCGGCGCGATCACGCTATTCCTCGCCACCTGGCTCGGCATCCCGGTCTCCACCACGCACACCATCACCGGCGCCATTATCGGGGTTGGCGCGGCGCGGCGCGTTTCGGCCGTCCGGTGGGGCATTGCAGGCAACATCGTCATCGCCTGGATCGTCACGCTGCCGGCCACCGCAGCCATAGCCGCGCTCTGCCACACCGCCATCGTCCTTGCCTTCTGACTGATCCCGCAAGCCCCAAGGGCTTGCCTTCTGACCCCAGGCCCCAAGGGCTTGCCTTCTGACCCCAGGCCCCAAGGGCTTGCCTTCTGACCCCCAAAAGCCACGGGGGTTTGAGGCCGCCATTCTTGAAATCCGGCCACCATTCACCATCTGAACCCCGCGGCGGTATTTTCGACGGCCGCGAGAAAGGATCGAAATGAGCACCAGCCGCGCCATCGACGGCGAAATCCTCGGCAACGCGGTCGCATCCGACCGGTTCGACGACAGGGGCCTTTACGCCGGCGTTCGCACCCGAAGGATATTCGCCTTCCTGATCGACTATCTGATCGTGGCGCTGCTCCTGATCCCGGCCGGCGTGATCGTGCTTCTTCTCGGGCTTCTGACCTTCGGCCTGGGCTGGACACTCTTCGCCATCCTGTTCCCGATCGTGGCGATCCTCTACATCTGGACGACGCTCGGCGGCAGGCGGCAGGCGACGCTCGGCATGCGCGCCATGTCGATCCGGCTGGAACGGCTCGACGGGCGCCCGGTCGACGGCATGCTGGCCGTGGTCCACTCCGTCTTCTTCTGGGCCGCCAACGCGGTACTCACGCCGCTGATCCTGCTCGTCAGCCTGTTCACCGACCACAAGCGCACGCTGCACGATCTGCTGCTTGGAACCGTCGTCGTCCGCGACGACCGCTGACCCCGCGCCAGGCCCGCGCTTTTGCATGGCCGGGCTTGTCCCGGCCATCTTCAACCGCCTGCCTTATTCACCCATGCCTTGGAGCATGATCCGGAAAAGTGGGAACCGTTTTCCGAAAAGATCGTGCTCAAACAAAGAGATAAGAGCACGATGCGATTCAATCCAATCGCATCATGCTCTAAAGTGCGCCAATCCACATTGCCGCCGAAACGATGAAGAGGCTGACGGCCACCAGCGAAAAAACGTCTTGAACAATACCGGGCATGTTTCTCTCCTGTCCCTTTATGTTCATACTATGTTCTATTTTTGTTCGCTAGTCAACACCCGCCATGCCGCTTCTTGGCCAGCGGAGGTCGGTCGGTTGCGGGTGGCAGGGACGAGCCCGGCCATGACGGGGAAAGCGGATAGGCGCCGCTCAGCGCATCGGCACGACCTTGCCTTCGGCGAGCGTCACGCGACGGTCCATACGCGCCGCAAGCTCGTGGTTGTGCGTGGCGAAGAGCGCCGACAGGCCCGATTGCCGGACCAGCGCCTCGAGCGCCTCGTAGACATAGTTCGCGGTGCCGGGATCGAGATTGCCGGTCGGTTCGTCGGCAAGCAGGATGAGCGGCGCGTTGGCCACCGCGCGCGCGATCGCCACGCGCTGCTGCTCGCCGCCCGACAGTTCCGACGGCCGATGCTCGGCGCGCTTGCCGATCTTCATATAGTCGAGAAGCTGCACCGCCCGCTCCCGCGCCTGGGCACGGCTGAGGCCGCGGATGATCTGCGGCATCATGATGTTCTCGAGCGCCGAGAATTCAGGCAGGAGGTGATGGAACTGGTAGACGAAGCCGATCTCGTTGCGGCGGATCGCCGTGCGGTCGTCGTCCGAAAGCCGCCCGCAGGCACGGTTGTTGACGATCACGTCGCCGCTGTTCGGCCGTTCGAGAAGGCCGGCGGCATGCAGCATGGTCGACTTGCCCGTGCCCGACGGCGCCACCAGCGCCACCATCTCGCCGCGCTTCAGCGAAAATTCCGCGCCGCTCAGGATCGTCAGCCGCTTCGGCCCCTGAAGATAGTAGCGCTCCACCGCCTTCAGTTCGAGGACGAGGCTGTCGGCCATCATTCGTACCTCAGGGCTTCGACCGGATCGAGCCGGGCGGCCCGCCATGCCGGGAACAACGTCGCCAGGAAGGAAAGCACCAGCGCCATGATCACCACCGAGATGGTCTCGCTCGCATCCATGCGCGCCGGCAACTGGCTGAGGAAATAGAGTTCCGGATTGAACAGCGTCGTGCCCAGGAGCCAGGAAAAGAATTCGCGGATGCGCTCTACATTGAGACAGACGACGACGCCCAGCGCCACCCCGGCAAGGGTGCCGGCGGCGCCGATCGCCGAACCCGCCATCAGGAAGATGCGCATGATCGCGCCGCTGGTCGCGCCCATGGTGCGAAGGATGGCGATATCGCTGCCCTTGTCCTTCACCAGCATGATCAGGCCGGAGATGATGTTGAGCGCCGCCACCAGCACGATTAGGGTCAGGATCATGAACATGACGTTGCGCTCGACCTCCAGCGCGGAGAAGAACGTCTCGTTGCGGGTGCGCCAGTCGACAAGATAGAGCTGGCGCTTCGCCGCGGCCTCTATCTTGGGCCGCATTTCATCCACGTTGTCGGGGTTATCGAGATAAATCTCGATGGTCTGCGCCTTGTCGCCGAAATTGAAATAGGCCTGAGCCTCCGAAAACGGCATGAAGATGATGGTGGAATCGTATTCCGACATGCCGATTTCGAAGATCGCCGTGATCGTATAGGCCTTGACGCGCGGCGTCGTGCCAAACGGCGTCACGTCGCCATCGGGCGAGATCAGCGTGATGGTATCGCCGAGTTCGAGGCCGAGATTTTCCGCCATCCGATCGCCGATCGCCACGCCGCCGCTTTCGTCGAACCCGTCCAGCGTCCCGGCTTTGAGCTGCCTGGCGACAAGGTCGATCTTCTTCAGGTCGGCCTCGCGGATGCCGCGCACCAAAGCTCCGGTCCCGGCGCCCACCTTGCCGGATGCCAGCACCTGCCCTTCCACCAGCGGGATCGCCATCTTGACGCCGGGGACCCCGTCGATCCGCTTGGCGACCGCGTCGTAATCGTCGAGCGGCCGATCGATCGGCTGCATGATCAGGTGGCCGTTGATGCCGAGGATGCGCGTCAAAAGCTCCTCGCGAAAGCCGTTCATCACGGCCATCACGATGATCAGCGTCGCGACGCCGAGCATGATGCCGAGGAACGAGATCGAGGCGATGACCGAGATCACCGTCTCCTTGCGGCGGGCACGAAGGTAACGCCAGGCAACCATCCGCTCGAACAGCGAGAACGGCCCGGCTCCGGCGGTCGGCACGCCGTTCGGCTTGGCCTTCTGGCCGTTCGCTACCGCGCTGGCCGCCGCTTGCGTCACTCGGCCCTCTCCAGCGTCGACAGAAGCTCGTCGATCTTCTTGACGTCCCGCTCGCCGGTGGCGCGCTTCTTCACCTCGACCGTGCCGTCGGCCGCGCCGCGCGGACCGACGATCACCTGCAAGGGAATGCCGATCAGGTCGGCGGTCGCGAATTTCGCGCCGGCTCGGCTGTCGGTGTCGTCATAGAGAACTTCCCGCCCGGCCTTCTCATAGGCCGCCTGCAATTTCTCGCAGAGCGCGTCGCAGGCCGCGTCGCCCGGCTTCATGTTGATGAGCATCACGTGGAACGGCGCCACGGCTTCCGGCCAGATGATGCCGTTGTCGTCATGGCTCGCCTCGATGATGGCCGCAACCAGCCGGCTCGGGCCGATACCGTAGGAGCCGCCCGAGACGAAATGCTCCTTGCCGTCCGGGCCGGTAACGCTGGCGCCCATGGGCTTGGAATATTTCTCTCCGAAATGAAAGATATGCCCAACTTCGATACCGCGCGCCGAAAGCCGCTCCTTCTCGGGCACAGTCGCCCACTCGGTCTCTTGATGCATGTCGTCGGTTGCCGCGTAGGGCCGCGTCCATTCCGCGACGATGCCGGCAATCTCGGCGTCGTTGGAAAAATCGGTACTCGCGTCCGGCACGGGCAGGGAAAGAAACTCGCGGTCGCAGAAGACCGCGCTCTCGCCGGTTTCGGCCAGGATGATGAATTCGTGGGAAAGGTCGCCGCCGATCGGGCCGGTGTCGGCGCGCATGGGGATCGCCTGCAAACCCATGCGCGTAAAAGTCCTCAGATAGGCGACGAACATGCGGTTATAAGCGGCGCGGGCACCTTCGAAATCGAGATCGAAGGAATAGGCGTCCTTCATCAGGAATTCCCGGGAGCGCATGACGCCGAAGCGCGGCCTTACCTCGTCGCGGAATTTCCACTGTATGTGATAGAGGTTGAGCGGCAGGTCCTTGTAGGACTTCACATAGGCGCGGAAGATCTCCGTCACCATCTCCTCATTGGTCGGCCCGTAGAGCATGTCGCGCTCGTGCCGGTCCTTGATGCGCAGCATCTCCTTGCCGTAATCGTCATAGCGGCCGCTCTCGCGCCACAGATCGGCCGACTGGATGGTCGGCATGATGATCTCCAGCGCGCCTGCGCGGTTCTGCTCCTCGCGGACGATCCCGGCGACCTTGTCGAGCACGCGTTTGCCGAGTGGCAGCCAGGAAAAGCTGCCCGCCGCCTGCTGGCGGATCATGCCCGCCCGCAGCATCAGGCGATGCGAGACGATTTCCGCCTCGCGCGGGTTCTCTTTGAGGATGGGCAGGAAATAGTGCGACAATCGCATGGATAGGTCCGTGGATTCGGGCCGGCGGAATCGGCGGCGTTCGTGCGGGAAGTTCACGCGCTTCATAGCTATTTCAAGGCGGCTTGGGAACCCGAGCGCGGTGCGGTCCTTTCGTGCTCTGTATACGCCAGTATAATGGCCGCCATCAGCCTCGCCATTGTGCAGCGCAGCACATCAATGGGCTTTTCAGCGCAATATTTTTCGTGACAATCCGCTCGGGATTGGTCTAAGGTTTCCCGATAAACGAGGGAATGGAGAATAAATCCACTCCCCTACGCGGTCAAAGTCTTGGGAGGATGTGATCCTGGCGCGGTAATGCGCAGCCGCCGGGAAACCGGAATAAGGATCGGACGCGTTTATCTCGCAAGGCTTCGCGCCTTGCTTTTTTTTGCCTGAATGAGCCCTTCACCCGGCGGGAAGGATATCCTTCCCGCCGCCCCGGCCGCTACCCCAATGGCGCGTTGAGCCGCGTGTCCTTGGTGATGATGCCGCCGCGGTCGCCGATCTCGATCGAGCCGTAGCGCTGCCTGAAACACTCCGGCAGCGACCGGTCGCCGGGAACCGAGAGCCACAGCCGCAGCATGTGCCGGCGCTTCTCCGATTCCGCCCAGTCGAGAAAGCCCATGCGGTCGTGCAGCATGGAATGGTTGTAGACGAACTGCAGGTCGCCCGGCTTCAGCCGCATGACGAGATTGAGCTTCGGATCGTTGGCGAGGCTGTCGAATAGATCGAGCGCCTCGACATGCCGGTCGGTCAGGCGCATGGCGTCGGGAAAGCGCTGGGCGCTGTCGATATATTGCCGCTGGTACATGCCGGTCAGGTGGCCGCGATGCCAATTGAGCACGGGAATCTCGAAATAAGCCTTCTGCCCTTCCGGTATCTCGCCGCGCCGGTCGGTGGCGATCGGGTCGAAGAGGAGCGGCACGAGGTCGGGCCGGCGCCTCTGCATCTCGTTGTAGATCGTGACGGTGCTGACCAGCAGCGACTCTCCGCCCTCCCTCGCGTCCTTCATGCAGAGCAGGCCGACGACATCGGCGGAATCGGTATGGAAGGTCTGCCGCTCGGCCGTCTGGTAGATGCGGGTGTTCGTGTCCCTGGCGCTGGCGCCGGTATCGCGCACATGGCCGAGGATGTGGCCCTTGGCGTTTTGCGAGCGCGCGCTGCCCAGATGCGCGCCGACGCCGCAAAAGACGGTCGCCGCAAGCTCCCGCGAATAATTTTCCACCGGAAGCCCGCGCAACACCTCGAAGCCGATGCCGTCCACCAGCTTTTCGCGCAGCGCCGCCAGATGAGCGGCAAGGCGCGGCAAAGGAAAATCCTCCTTCTTCAGCGCGCCGATATCGTCCGTCCGCGCAAGATAGGCGTTCCCCGCCGCTTCCAGTTCCGCGATGTCTTCAGGCGAAAGCTCGACCAGCCATCGCTCCTTGTGCCTCGCCATTTCCTCGCCGGTCCACGCGGCCGGGGAATCGATAAGGGGCGGCGGCATTTCCATGGCGTGTTCCTCCGAATGCCCCGTTCTTCTTTTCATGGATGGGGTTTCTCGCCAGATTGCAGCATTTCGGCGTTCATTGACAATCCAAATGTCGCATGGTCCCATTTTGGTCAGATGTGGCACCATTGCGGTGCCCGCCCGTCAGCGCTACCACTTCCTTCCCTTTGACGGAGCGCTTCGATGCCTGAAACCGTGACTGCCGCGATGGTCGTGATCGGCGACGAGATCCTGTCCGGTCGCACCAAGGACAAGAATGTCGGCCATCTCGCGGACATCATGACGGCGATCGGCATCGACCTGAAAGAGGTGCGGATCGTGCCCGACGAGGAAGACGAGATCGTCGGCGCGGTCAACGCGCTGAGAACCCGCTACGCGTATGTCTTCACTACCGGCGGCATCGGCCCGACGCATGACGACATCACGGCCGACGCGATTTCCAGGGCTTTCGGCGTGCCCTGCGACTACGACGCCAAAGCGCTCGCCATGATGGAATCGGCCTATGTGAAGCGCGGCCTCGAGATGACGGCGGCACGCAAGCGCATGGCGCGCATGCCGGTCGGCGCAAAGCATATCCGCAACCCTATTTCCACTGCGCCGGGCTTCCAGATGGAGAATGTCTATGTCATGGCCGGCGTCCCCTCGATCTTCCAGGCCATGCTCGACAATGTCGTGCCGACGCTGAAGACCGGGCAGAAGCTTCTCTCCGCGACGGTGCACTGTCCCTATGGGGAGGGCGCGGTGGCCGATGCGCTTGCCGCCATCCAGAAGGCGCACCCCGACACGATCATCGGCTCCTATCCGAAATCCTTCGAGGGCAAGTTTTCCACCGACCTCGTCATCCGGTCGCGCTCGCCCGAGGCGCTGGCAAGCGCCGAAGCCGATGTCGCCGCCATGGTGTCGGATATCGGCAAAGCCGCATGAGCGTGGTCATCGACACCGAATGCTGCATCGTCGGCGGTGGGCCGGCTGGCATGATGGCGGGCTACCTCTTCGCCCGTGCCGGCGTGAAGACGCTGGTTCTGGAGAAGCACGGCGATTTCCTGCGCGATTTCCGCGGCGACACGGTACATCCCTCGACGCTGGAGATCATGTACGAACTCGGGCTGGCCGAAGGGCTCCTGAAACGCCCGCACCAGAAGATCGAGCGCCTCGGCGGCAATTTCGGCGACACGCATCTGCGCATCGGCGACTTTACCCGGATCAAGGCGCATTACCCCTTCATTGTTCTCATGCCGCAATGGGATTTTCTCGACTTCCTGTCCGATGAGGCAAAAAAGCTGCCCTCGTTCTCGCTCGCCATGAATACCGAGGCGACCGGCCTCATCGAGGAGAACGGCCGCGTCGTCGGCGTCCGCGCCAAAGGGCCGGAAGGCGAAATCGGGATCAGGGCGAAACTGACCATCGGCGCCGACGGCCGCCATTCGACCGTTCGCGAGGCAAGCGGCCTGAAGGTGCTCGACATCGGCGCGCCCATCGACGTGTTCTGGTTCCGCGTCGACCGCGACCCCAATCAAGGGGAGGACGTGCTGTTCAACGCGGCTGCCGGCCGCATCGTGGTGACCATCAACCGGGGCGATTACTGGCAATGCGCCTATGTCATCGCCAAGGACGAAGCGCCCAAGATACGCGCCGCCGGCCTCGACGCATTCCGCCGGTCCGTCATCGATGCCGTGCCGTGGCTCGCCCCCCATATCGACCAGATCGCAAGCTTCGACGACGTCAAGCTTTTGACCGTCACCGTCGACCGGTTGGAGAAATGGTCGCGGCCGGGACTGGTGATGATCGGGGACAGCGCGCACGCCATGTCGCCGGTCGGCGGCATCGGCATCAATCTCGCCATACAGGACGCGGTGGCCGCAGCCAATCTTTTGGCCGGCCGCCTTGCCTCCGGCACGCTTACCGATGCGGATCTGGAGCGCGTGCGCGTGCGCAGGCTGTGGCCGACGCGGATCATCCAGTTCGTGCAAGTGCAGGCGCACCGTCTCATCCTGACACCCCTTTTGAAAGACAAGGAGCGCGCGCCGAAGCCGCCACTGCCGATCCGCATCATATCCGCCATCCCCTGGCTGCAAAGGCGTTTTGCCTCCTGGGTCGGGCTCGGCGTTCGGCCCGAGCATGTTCACTCGCCGCGCGCGTGACTTCGGTTGCGCCCGCCGGCATTTCCACCGCGCTGACGGATTGGTGAACGTGCCGCCGATTTCTCTGTCTGGCGTTCCGATGTTCGGGCGGTTATGAGCAGGTATGATACGCATCGCGTGCCGAATCATTGGCTGGCTTATCCTTCTGGCAATCGTTTTTGCGACCGTCTCGCCGATCGGCCTCAGGCCGCGACTGGGATTCGGGCCCGATTTCGACCGCTTCGTCGGCTTTCTGGTGTCGGGACTGTTCCTGGGATTCGGCTATCGCCGCCGTTGGCTGTGGGCAATCGGCTTTATCGCGGTTGCGGCGTTCGGCATCGAGACCATGCAATATCTGACGCCGGATCGCCACGCCAGGTTCTGGGATGCCACGGTAAAGGCGGCGGGCGGCATCCTCGGCGTGCTCGCCGCGCATATGGTGCTCGTTTTGAGCACGTCCTGACCGGCGCCGGCTTTCATTAACGGCTCCCTGCATGTGTGCTATTATCAGTGGAACTTCCGGACCGGCCGTAAAGCGGAGAGCGCATGCTGAAGGGTCTTTTTCGACAGCGATCGGCCGAGCGCGACCGGGATAACGACGCGGCGCGGGCGGAGCGCATCGTGAAGTTGCTCGTCGAGGTCAGGGCGGAACTCGAACTGGAACGAAAAGGGCTGCAAGAGCGCTACGACCGCACGGTCGGCAACGCTTCCACGCTTTCCTTCGCCATCGACGGCGAAGGCGCCAGCGACTGGTCGGACCGCAAGCTGAAGGACCTCGAATCTGGCATGATCTATTGCGAGACGCGGACGAAGTCGATCGCCGGGTTCGACAGGGAAATCGCGGCGTTGCAGGACACGGCGGAGAAGCTTCTGGAGCGGAGAAAGGCGTAGGACGTAGAGCGGCATGGAAAAAGGCTTCCATCGCGCTATCGTTTATCGGGCGAGTTGCGGGACAACCTGAAAGGAAACGCCGATGCCGTCCGACACGAAAACGGAAGCGCCTTCGATCTATCCGACGTTCCGCTACCGCGATCCGGCAGCGATGATCGATTTCCTGTGCCGCGCCTTCGGCTTCCGGGTCCGCGCGAAATACGGCGAGGGTGACGATGTCCATCACGCGGAGCTTGAACTCGGTTCCTCCATTATCATGCTGGGCGGGGTTCGCGACGATGAATACGGCGCCATGGTCGGCCAGCCTGGCGAGAATGGGGGCCAGTCTGTCTATATCGCGATGAGGGATGCCGACACACTCCACGCGCAGGCGAAAGCCGCCGGCGCAAAGATCCTCCGCGAGCCGTACGACACCGGTCATGGCAGCCGTGACTTCATATGCCGCGACCCGGAAGGCAATGTCTGGTGTTTCGGCACCTACTGGCCGAAGGCAGGCGAAAAGCCGCTCTGACTATCGCGCGGCGGCAAGCAGGGCATCGCAGTCGAGATGCTTTTCGAGAGCTTCGGCGATGCTGTCGAGCGCGTCTTCAACGACCGAACGGTAGTTGACGTTCCCGGCGCTCGCTCCAAGGCTCTCCAGATATCTGCGACGGAACGCGTCGGCGCCGAACAAGCCGTGGAGATAGGTGCCGAACACCTTGCCATCGGGCGATGTGGCCCCCTCCCCGTTCCCGTCGATCACAGCAACGGGATACACGCAATCCGGCCCTTTTGTCCGCCCCATATGGATCTCGTAGCCTTCGAGCGGCGTATCGAAGCGGGCCGAGCGCGCGGCAGTGTTGCGGACCGTCTTGTGCCGCGCCATCACCGTCTCGACATCGAGCATGCCAAGCCCCTCGACCTCGCGCAAGCTGCCTTCGACGCCGTCCGGATCGAGAACCCGGCGTCCGAGCATCTGGTAGCCGCCGCACAGCCCGACGATATGCCCCCCACGCCGCCGATGCGCGGCGAGATCGCGGTCCCAGCCATTGTCGCGGAAATACGCCAGATCGGCGATGGTCGATTTCGATCCGGGGATGACGACGAGCCCGGCATCGGCCGGCAGGGGCTTGCCGGGCGGCACGAAGACGATTTCGACGGCAGGCTCGGCGCGGAGCGGGTCGAGATCGTCGAAATTGGCGATACGGCCGAGCATCGGAACGGCGACCTTGAGTGCGGATGGGTGCCCCTCCACAAGCCGTTCGAGGACGACCGAATCCTCCGAGGGCAGCCGCGCGGCGTCTTTCAGCCAAGGCACCACGCCGAAGCAGGGCCAGCCGGTATAGCGGCCGATGGCCGCCAAGCCGTCGTCGAAGAGCGAGATATCCCCCCGGAACTTGTTGACGAGATAGCCGACGATCATCCGCCGGTCTTCCTCCGGCAGGATATGATGCGTGCCCACCAGCGAGGCAATCACGCCGCCGCGGTCGATATCGCCGACCAGCACCACCGGCACGTCCGCGCGGGTGGCAAAGCCCATATTGGCGATGTCGCGGTCGCGCAGATTGATCTCGGCCGGCGATCCGGCGCCCTCGACCACGACCAGATCGGCGCCCGTCCCGACTTCGCTCCACGACTGCATCACCGCGTCGAGCAGCTTTCCCTTGAGCGTCTGGTAGTCACGCGCGCCGGCCTCGCCGAAAACCTTGCCCTGCACGACCACCTGCGCGCCGATATCGCTCTGAGGCTTCAGGAGCACCGGATTCATGTGGACGGTCGGGGCAACGCCGCAGGCAAGCGCCTGCAGCCATTGCGCGCGGCCGATCTCGCCACCCGCACCCTCGCCTGGAATTTCCGCCACGGCGGCGTTGTTCGACATGTTCTGCGGCTTGAACGGGCGCACCGAAAGCCCGCGCCGGCGCGCCACGCGGCAAAGCCCGGCTACCAGCACCGTTTTGCCGACGTCCGAGCCGGTCCCCTGCAACATGATGGCGCGGGCTTTGTTCAAATCCTCTCCGTCCGCTTGAGAAGCTACGATTCCATGGCGCTTGTGTGCACAGCCTCTTTGCAGGCGCCCGCGTTGCGCAACGCCGGCAATGCTTTAGACTGGGCGAAGGTTGAGGAGCAAGCGCAAGCAGGGAGGTTGTCATGGACGCCGTTGCCGACAAGGTTGCCGGCCAGTTCGAGTTGAACGATGACCAGCGCGCCATCCGCGAGATGACGAGAGGCTTCGCGGCGGAACGCGTGGCGCCCTACGCGCTCGACTGGGACAAGGAACGCTTCTTCCCCTCGGCCATCATCCGCGAGACGGGGCCGCTCGGCCTCGGCGGCATCTATATCGGCGAGGATGTCGGCGGCTCGGGCCTCGGCCGGCTCGACGCGGTGCTCATCTTCGAAGCGCTGGCCGCCGCCTGCCCCGCCTTCGCCTCCTTCATCTCGATTCACAACATGGCGGCGTGGATGATCGACAGATTCGGCGACGAGGCGCAGCGCCAGCGCTTTCTACCAAAGCTGACCTCGATGGAATGGCTGGCGAGTTACGCCCTGACCGAGCCCGGCTCCGGCTCCGACGCCTCCGCGCTCAAGACGCGCGCCGTACGCAGCGGCGGCAATGGCAGCGACTACGTGCTGAACGGCGCCAAGCAGTTCATCTCGGGCGCGGGCGATTCGGACGTCTATGTCGCCATGGTGCGCACCGGCGAGGATGGCCCGAAAGGCATCTCCACGATGGTCATCCCGAAGGATGCGCCCGGCCTTTCCTTCGGCGCCATCGAAAGCAAGATGGGCTGGCACATGCAGTCCACCCGCCAAGTGGTCTTCCAGGACTGCAAGGTGCCGGCGGAAAACCTGCTTTCGGGCGAAGGCGTCGGCTTCAAGATTGCCATGGCCGGGCTCGACGGCGGCCGCCTCAACATCGCGGCCTGCTCGCTCGGCGGCGCGCAATCGGCGCTCGACAAGGCGCTTGCCTATGCGCATGAGCGCCAGGCCTTCGGCCGGTCGATCGACCAGTTCCAGGCGCTGCAATTCAAGCTCGCCGACATGGAGACCAACCTCCAGGCCTCGCGCATGCTCCTCTACAGCGCCGCCTCCAAGCTCGACCGCAAGGCCGCCGACGCAAGCAAATGGTCGGCGATGGCCAAGCGCTTCGTCACCGACGCCTGCTTCGACGTCGCCAACGACGCGTTGCAGATCCATGGCGGCTACGGCTACCTCCACGATTACGGCGTCGAGAAACTGGTGCGCGACCTGCGCGTCCACCAGATCCTCGAGGGCACGAATGAAATCATGCGCGTGATCATCGCGCGGCATTTGATAGGGCAATAAGCGGCAGTAGGCAGTAGGCAGTAGGCACGAGTATAAACCGATATCGACTGCCCATTGCCGATTGCCGACTGCCGATTGCCGATTGCCGCGCATCCAGAAAGGACGCTCCTTCCATGACCTCCATCGCATTCATCGGCCTCGGCAATATGGGCAACCCCATGGCCGCCAATCTGGTCAAGGCGGGGCACGACGTGCGCGGCTTCGATCTGGTCCCGGAAAACCTCAAACTCGCCCGCGACAACGGCGTCACCGTCATGGCGAACGCGCCGGCGGCCGTGAAGGACGCCGAAATCGTCATCACCATGCTGCCGGCCGGCAAACATGTGATCTCCGTCTATGAGGACATCGTCGCCAAGGCCGCCAAGGGCACGCTCTTCATCGATTCCTCCACCATCGACGTCGGCTCCGCGCGGCAGGCGCACGCGATAGCCGCCAAGCACGGCATGCTGTCCGTCGACGCTCCCGTTTCCGGCGGCGTCGGCGGCGCGACGGCCGGCACGCTCACCTTCATGGCCGGCGGTTCAAAAGAAGCCTTCGCCAAGGCCGAGCCCATCCTCGATCCGATGGCCGGCCGCATCGTCCATTGCGGCGAAGGCGGCGCCGGGCAGGCAGCGAAGATCTGCAACAACATGATCCTCGGCATTTCGATGATCGGCGTCGGCGAGGCCTTCGTGCTGGCGGAAAAGCTCGGCCTGTCGCACCAGGCGCTGTTCGACGTCGCCTCGACCTCGTCGGGCCAGTGCTGGTCGCTGACGACCTATTGTCCCGTGCCCGGCCCGGTGCCGGCGTCGCCCGCCAACAAGGGCTACAAGCCCGGTTTCGCCGCTGCCCTCATGCTGAAGGATTTGAAGCTCAGCCAAGAGGCGGCGCAGGCGGCGGGCGCGGCAACCCCGCTCGGCGCCGAAGCGACGCAACTCTACGCGCTGTTCAACCAGTTGGGGCATGCGGGCGACGATTTCTCCGGCATCATCAATTTCCTGCGCGGCGCGCAGAAATAGCGCCCCCGGCCGTCCGAATCAGCTTGCCGATTCATCCATTTCTTTCATAGGCTTGCAGATGTCCCGCATGGGTTGCAAAAGCATCCGGAAGGTTCACTTTTTCGCCTGTGAGACTAACAAAAAACGCCATCTTTAGGTTTGCTTAAGCTCCTGATAACCGCACGGTAACGATGTCGCCTTAGAACGGATGGCGAGGCGGAAATTCGCAGCCCGCCCGCCGCTCCGGATCAGGTCTCGCGTACCGGAGCCCGTATCTTTCGCAGCGTATCTTGTACGCGAAGGGCCATGCGTATCTGGCAAAGCCGCGTTCGTCCTGATCGGAGGAACGCGGTTTTTCCATTTCAGATGCGTCAGCTTCGCGGCTTCAGATTGTCCGGATCGTAGAGCGGCTTGTAGCCGACCGCCGCCACCTCGACGGGATAGGCGTCGCCGAAATATTGAACCTGAAGCTTGCGGCCTTCCTGGCAGTAGGCCCAGGGCAGGTAGGCGAGCGCGATGTTCTTGCCGAGCGTCGGGCCGTAGGCGACCGAACTCGTGTAGGAGCGGCGGCCGAGTTGATCGACCAGCGTTTTGCCGGTATCGGGGTCCATCACCGGCATGATGCCGACCGGATAGCGGGCGACGCCGTGCGAATCCGTGTTCTCCGTCATCACCAGCGTGCACAGCATCGCCGGCTGGTGCTGGCGGGCGCGGTATTCGACGTGCTTGGCCTTGCCTCGGAAATCGGCTTCCTTGACCTTCGGGCGGGCGAGATCGGCCTCGTAGAGATTGTACTCCGTCAGGAGGTCGGCGTTCTGGAGCCTGAGGCTCTTTTCCATGCGGCGCGTGTTGGCGTAGGTCTCGACGCCGAAGGCCATGATGCCGGTCGAGCGCAGCGCGTCCCAGACGGCGAGCCCGTCTTCGTAGTGCATGTGCAGTTCCCAGCCCTGCTCGCCGACATAGGAGATGCGGAAGGCCATGACATCCTTGCCGGCGATGCGCATCGTCCGGATCGCGGCGAAGGGAAAATTCTCCGGCGACAGGCCGTCCGGGTTCTCCACCACCTTCCGGAGCGTGGCGCGGGCATTCGGCCCCCAGCAGCCAATGGTGACGTATTTGTCGGTTACGTCCGTCACGGTCACGTCGAAGCCTTTGTCCTCGGCGACGCGCCTGACATAGTTGAAGTCGCGCGGGCCGGCATCGGCACCGTCGATGACGCGGCAGCGATCTTCCATGCGGATGACGGTCAGATCGGCGCGCACCATGCCCTCGTCATCCAGGAAATGGGTGTAGATGCCCCGGCCGATATTGGCGTCGCCGCCGATCCTCGCGGCGCAAAGCCATTCCATCAGTGCGACGTGATCGGGACCGGCTACCTCGAACATATAGAAATGCGACAGGTTGACGATGCCGCAATCCTCGCTCATCGCCAGATGCTCGGCGTTTGATACGCGCCAGAAATGGCGTTTGTCCCATTCGTTCTCGCGCATGGGAACACGGTTGCCGTATTTCTCCAGCAAATGCTCGTTGGCAGCGTAGCCATGCGCGCGCTCCCAGCCGCCGAGTTCCATGAAATAGCCGCCAAGCTCCTTCTCGCGCTCGTAGAAAGGCGAGCGGCGGATGTTGCGGCCGGTGGCATAGGGCTCGCGCGGATGCACGGCGGGATTGTAGACTTTCTGCGCCGCCTCGCCGCAACGGCCCTCGACGAATTTCTCTTCCGTCTGGTGCGGGTAGAAGCGGGCATAGTCGATCTGGTGGTGATCGATGTGGGTGCGGCCGTCCGTCAGCCAGTCGGTAACGAGCTTGCCCATGCCGGGCGCGTCCTTGACCCAGATGGCGACGGCGTACCAGAGCCCCCTCACCTTCTGGCTCTCGCCGATGGAGGGACCGCCATCGGCCGTCACCTGCAGGAGCCCGTTGAAGGAACGGCGCTCGTCATAGCCGAGTTCGCCGAGGATCGGCGTCAGCTCGATCGCCTTCTCCAGCGGCTCCATGATTTGTTCCATGTCGAGGTCGCGCTGCGAGGGCGACAGCCGCGCCTGATGCTTTTCCAGAAGCTCGCGCGGATGGACGAGGCGCGGGTTCGTCTCTTCGTAGTAGCCCCACTCGATCATGCCGCCTTCGGACGTCGTCGGGTCGCCAGTATCGCGCATATAGGCGGAGTTGCCCTGGTCGCGCATGAGCGGATAGCCGATCTCCTTGCCGGTGCCGGCGAATTCCGTATAGGGGCCGAAGAAGGTCAGCGGGTGATCGACCGGCATGACCGGCAGGTCCTCGCCCGCCATCTCGGCGATCAGCCGCCCCCACAGGCCGGCGCAGACGATGACGGTGTCGGCTTCGATCGTGCCGCGCTCGGTGACGACGCCCTTGATGCGGCCGTTCTCGATGACCAGCGATTTCGCCGGCGTATTGGCGAAGGCTTTCAGCTTGCCGGCCTTCTCTGCCTGATCGACCAGCTTGCCGGCGACGGTCTGCGAGCGCGGGATGACGAGGCCGGCATCCGGGTCCCACATGCCGCCCTGCACCTTGTCTTCCTCGATCAGCGGGAATTTTTCCTTGATCTCGGCGGGCGTCGCCAACCGGACATTCGTGCCGAAGGCCTTGCCCGACACGATCTTGCGCTTGATCTCGTCCATGCGCGCATCGTCGCCGACACGCGCCACCTCCAGCCCGCCGACGCGGGCGTAGTGGCCCATCTTCTCGTAGAAATCGATGGAATAGAGCGTCGTCCAGCAGGACAGGAAATCATGGCTGGTGGCGTAGCAGAAATCCGACGCGTGCGCGGTCGAGCCGATGTCGGTCGGGATGCCGGACTTGTCGATGCCGACTATGTCGTCCCAGCCGCGCTCGACCAGATGGTGCGCCACCGAGGCGCCGACGATGCCGCCCAGCCCGATGATGACGATCTTCGCATGCTTCGGAAATTCCGCCATTGCCCGCTGCTCCGAGTTCGATCCGCGGGAAAACTATATAGGGATGCGGCGCGATTGCAGCCTGTTTGCGACATGCCGCAAAAGGCCCGCGACTCGCGAGACACCGGCTACTCCCCCGGCATGTGTTGGCTGATGATATCGATACCCGTTTTCAGTGGGCCAATATTTTCGACCACAACGGCCCAAATCACGTCATCGGCAATCTTGTGATACTCGTGCCGCAGGATATTGCCGATCCCGCGTATTCTTTTCCAAGGCACATCGGGAGCATGATCCAAAAGCTCATCGGGTATGTGCCGCGCAGCCTCCGAGATGATTTCGAGAGCCCGCTGAACCGCCAGCCGCAATAGCCAATCCCGTTGAAAATTGGCCAGTGTCTTACCCACCGTGTGGGTCTCGATGCCTTCAATGGCCTCGCGGATTTCAGCCAGGACCGGTCCGACCTTCCGCTTTACCATCAGAAAATGCGGATAGCCGATTGCTCGATGTCGGCCCGCAACATCGGATGAAGGCTATTGCGGGTCGTGACATCGACCTCCATGGCAAGTTCCTCCTCCAGATGCTGCTTGATCCCAACCAGATCGAGAAGCGAAAAGCGCCTTTCCGGATCGTAGTCGATAAATACGTCGAGGTCGCTGGCGGCCTGCGCCTCACCCCGGGCCGTCGAGCCAAACAGGTAAAGCGCGGTCGCGCCCATGCCGCGGATGGTATCGGCTGTTTGCCGCAATCTCAGAATGGCGTCGGTTCTGTTCATGCGAATAATTCTATCACACGCCTGTCGAAGCGTACAAAAAAGGTAACTGCCCTCCGGCCCAGCCTTCTTGGAGATCGCCCGCGCGCCCGCAGGGTTTCACCCGAGGACGCGCAGGCAAGGGAAGCCGTGGATCGGCTCAGTTCTTCGCCTTGTCGACCAGCTTGTTCTTGGAGATCCATGGCATCATGGCGCGCAGCTTTTCGCCGACCTCCTCGATCTGGTGGCCGTCGTTCAGGCGGCGGGTCGCCTTGAAGCGGGCTAGGCCGGAGCGGTATTCCTGCATCCATTCCGAGGTGAACTTGCCGCTCTGGATGTCCTTCAACACCCGCTTCATCTCGGCTTTCGTCTCGGCCGTGATGATACGCGGGCCGGAAGCGTATTCGCCCCATTCGGCGGTGTTGGAGATCGAGTAGTTCATGTTGGCGATGCCGCCCTCATAGATCAGGTCGACGATCAGCTTCACCTCATGCAGGCACTCGAAATAGGCCATTTCGGGCGCGTATCCGGCCTCGACCAGCGTCTCGAAGCCAGCGCGGATCAGTTCGACCAGACCGCCGCAAAGCACCACCTGCTCGCCGAAAAGATCGGTCTCGCACTCTTCCTGGAAGGTCGTCTCGATGACGCCGGAGCGGCCGCCGCCGATGGCCGAGGCATAGGACAGGCCGAGGTCGAGCGCGTTGCCCGACGCGTCCTGCGCGACCGCGACAAGGCAGGGCACACCGCCGCCGCGCTGATATTCCGAGCGCACCGTGTGGCCGGGACCCTTCGGCGCCACCATGATGACGTCGACGGTCGCCTTCGGCTCGATCAGGCCGAAATGGACGTTGAGGCCGTGGGCGAAGGCGATCGCCGCGCCGTCGCGGATATTCGGCGCGATATCGTTCTTGTAGATGTCGCCCTGAAGCTCGTCAGGCGTGGCCATCATCATCAGGTCCGCCCATTTGGCGGCGTCGGCGACCGACATGACCTTGAAGCCGTCGGCCTCCGCCTTCTTGGCGGTGGCGGAGCCCGGACGCAGCGCGACGGCCACTTCCTTGACGCCGGAATCCTTCATGTTGAGCGCATGCGCCCGGCCCTGGCTGCCATAGCCGATGACGACGACCTTCTTGCCCTTGACGAGATTGAGATCGGCGTCGCGATCGTAATAGACACGCATTCCTGTTTCCTTCCTTTTCAACTCAGTGACCGGATTGCGCCGGCCGGTTTGGTGCTCCGTAAAGAGCGAGGAACTGCCGCGTCGCCTCGGCGGCATCGCCGGCGATCTCCGCTTCAGTCAATTTCATCCGGTCGCCCAGAAGCAAACGCATCTGCACGTCGCGGGCGACCAGTCCGAAGAATGTGCGAAAGGCCGCTTCCGCGTCGTCGAGGACCAGAAGCCCCTTCTCCCGCCCCGCTTCAAGCACCGGCTTCAGCCGTCGCGCAAGGGCGAAGCGGCCGTTTTCGAGCACGATCGCACCGAGGCCGGGCTTGTCGGACCCGGCATGCGCGACCGCCAGCCGGTTGAGCGCGATCGAGGTCGGGCTGGAGACGACGCGCAGCCAGTCGGCGGCAAAGCCTTTCAGTGCGGATGTCAACCCGGCAAGGTCGAGCCTCGCGCGATCGACCGGTCCGACACGCACCTTGGACGCCTGCCATTGGACCGTCGCGGTCAACAGGCCGTCGCGGTCGCCGAACCATTTGTAGAGCGTTTCCTTCGAGCAGCTCGCGCGGCGCGCCACACCGGCCATGGTAAGCTGGTCGCCCGCCTCCATCATGAGCGCGAGCGCCGCGTCGAGCACATCCTTCTGGCGCTCCGTGAGCTGATCCATCTCCATCGCGGTTGTCCGGATTGGTTAGTACCGTACGTTACGGTACTGTTCCGGTTAAACCAGCGGCGCCGTCGGCGCAAGGATTTCTTGTTGAAACCGGCTCCCGGAGAAAGTTGAAACTCCGAAAGGACAAGGCATCAAGTGCTTGAGAAATATGGCGCGAGTGACGGGGCTCGAACCCGCGACCTCCGGCGTGACAGGCCGGCACTCTAACCGACTGAGCTACACCCGCGCTTCGACGCCACCGGCAGGCCGCGTCGTGGCGGGTGATTAGGCGGTTACCCATGTGGTGTCAAGCGGCCAGGACCGATCAGGCGGGTTGCTCAAAAGAACGCCCGATTGCCGCTGCGGCAGGGTGAACGGACATACGGAAGCGCAAGGTCGGTACCACCGCGCCGCCTGCCCGGAAGCGGGCACGGCATCGTCGCTTGGCTCATCAAGGGGAACAAGCAATCCGCCTGCAATCGTGCCTCTGGCTTGCCGCGCAAGCAGGCAGCGCCGGAAATCCCCTTGCCGGGCGGGTCCGAAACCCTTAAACGGGCGCCGAAAGGGCGATTAGCTCAGTTGGTAGAGCGCTTCGTTTACACCGAAGATGTCGGCGGTTCGAGCCCGTCATCGCCCACCATCGTCCGGGCTCACCATTGCCCGGGAAGCAGCCGGCGGGGGGACTGATGAAAACGAGCACAGGCAAACGATCGGCTTTGGCGAAGCTGCCGCGCGCCGGGCTCGGCATCGCCGCGGCCGCGTCCATGTTCGGTGGAATGCTCATTACGCTGTCGGCCTGTGGGGGCGGCAGCTGGCCGATGACCGTCGAGCAGCGTTACAGCGAGCCCAAGGCGCAAGACGAAATCCTGCAGGAAAAGATCGAAGCCGCGAATCGCGCCGAGCGCGCGCACGGTTCGAAGTAATAGGCCGTGCTCTCACCCCCTGACGGGTTCCGGTCTAAGCCGCTGCCGGCCCTTTGGGGTGTTCCCGCTTCTCTCCGAATCGCGAAACCGTTCTATCCTGTTGTTTTCACGCAATTCCAGGAAAACCGGTTGCCGCTTTTCCTGGAATTGCTCTCCCGGCGCTACAGCTTCGAACCGGCGCTGTTGTCGGCCTTCTCTATCGCGCCGGACACTTCTTCCGAAACCGGGACCCTTGCCGCGTCCGTCTTAAGCATGGCCTCGCTCAGGCGCGCATCGCGGCCGTAGACGTCGTCGTAGAACTGCATCTTGCCGTCGGCATCGGGCCAGGCCGTGAAATAGGCGACATAGACCGGGATCTTCACCGGTACCTTCTGCGAGGTATGGCCCTGCTTGAGTTTGGCCGCGATAGCATCGACGCTGGTGTCGAGCACGGCGGCTGCCATCTGGCGCGGTTCCTGGAGGCGCACGCAGCCATGGCTGAAGGCGCGCGTGTCGCGCTTGAAAAGGCTCTTCGCCGGCGTGTCGTGCATGTAGATGGCATGTTTGTTGGGGAACAGGATTTTCAATTCGCCTAGCGCGTTGTCATCGCTCGGCACCTGGCGGACGTTGTAAGGGATGTGGGTGCCGTAGCGGCCCCAGTCGATGGCGGCGGAAGGGATGCGGTTCCCCTTCATGTCGGTCACCTCGTAGCCCGCGCGATCGAGATAGCCCGGGTCATTGACCAATCTGGGCAGCATCTCGTTGACGATGATCGACTGCGGCACGCCCCAATACGGATTGAAGACGACCTCCTCTATCTGGTCGTAGAAGAAAGTCGTCTGGTTGGCCGGCCGTCCGACCACGGCGCGCATCGAAAGAATCTGTTGCCCGCCCTTGGTGAAAGTCACGCGATAGGCCGGCTCGTTGATGAAGACGTACTGATCGCCGAGCGTGTGCGGCAGCCAGCGCATCTCCTCCAGCGCAAGCGTCACCTTGGCGATCTTGGCGGCATTCGATTCGCCGGCCAGAGCCCTCACCGTGCGCCGTCCTATCACGCCGTCGGCGGAAAGGCCGTTGGCCTTCTGCGCCGCCTTGATGAGCGGTACGAGGTCGTCCGAATAGGTCTCGTTCGTGGCATTCTCTTCCAGGAGCGTACCGTATTGGGCCTTGAAGGCGTCGTCGGCCTTGAGCGAGATCAGTTCGAGGATCTTGGGGAAATCCGGGTCGCTGCCGCCCGGCTTCAAAAGCAGGTCGGGCCGGACGACGATATCTTTTTCCGGACTGTCGCGAAGCGCTGCAAGCTCGGTTCGAAGCTGCTGATATTGTGGCGCCCGGGGATGTTCGGCCTCGAGATATTCGCGCACCTCGAAGGTGTGCGAAAGATCGGTAAGCGCCGCAACCATGTCGAGCGGCTTCACCGGGAGGTCGTAATATTCAGACATGCGATCGGGAGCGACCCTGCCGTCATAGGCATCGTGCACATAGCGCAGGACGCGTGCCGACAATTCCACCTCGAAGCGCGTCAACTCGCGCATGCGGTCGGCCATGTCGTCGACCGAAAAGGCGACAGACGGCACCGTGACGGCATAATCGGCCGGATTGAGCCCGTAACTCGCCGCTTCGCCCAGTACCCTCAGCGCCTCCTTGGCGCGGCTGTTCGGGCCGAAGCCGCTGACCCAGATGAAATCGGGATTCTTCGAATAATAGTCGTTCAGCGCCTTGGCCACGTCCTTGGTGGCATAGAGATTGAAATCGGCCAGATTGGCGCGTGCCTCCTCGAAGCCGCTCGCCTGCAGGGAGGGCTGGAAGGTGGTCTCGTGCTCGGCCTTGATGATCGGCGTGAAATCGACGCGGACGAGTAGATCGGGCTTGTAGGCGCGGTAGGTGGGGCCGCTGATCCGGACCGGCTTGCGGGGCGTCCGCGGCTGGGGAGCAGGTTGCTCGCCGTAGTCACGCCGGTCATAGGAATTGTCGTCTCGCTCGTAGCGGTGAACGCCGAAGAGCCGCTCGAAAAAGTTCTGCGCGGAAGCATCGGACGTACCCATCGCAACCGTGGCGCCGAGCACCAGAAAAGGCAGCGCCATCATGCGGCGTCTAGAAGCTTTCACAATCTCACCTGTCGCGAACAGAATTTGCTGAAACGATACGGAACGGCTGCAAACCCGCCCTTCCCGCCGCTGCCCGGACACAGACGCGAAACAAAGCCGTCATCCGTTCGGGCAGCATTGCAGGATACGTCCTATTAAGCATAGCGATTCATTGCCGGGACGTTAAGCGCCCGGTCACAATGGGCCGGAAGCGTGCCATTTCGATCACAATGTGTTGACGCCGCCGTGCGACAAAGCCACAGTCCCGCCGCAAGAAAGAATGAGACGATCGGTGCCTGTTTCGGCGGTCGAGGCGGACAACCCTTTCCCGGCTGAAATCCCCGAAAAATCCCAACCAAGAGGATGGCATATGCCCGCGATGAAGAAAGGCTACAAGGCGTTGCTCGACGAGGCGAACGCCGGGATCGAGGCGGTAACGCCAACCGAAGCGGCCGACCTCGCCAGGAACGACGACGTGCTCCTCGTGGACATACGCGATGTCAGGGAATTGCAGAGGGAAGGCAAGATACCCGGCGCGATCCATGCGCCGCGCGGCATGCTCGAATTCTGGGTAGATCCCGAAAGCCCATACCACAAGGAAGTCTTCGCCTCCGGCAAGACCTTTATCTTCTTTTGTGCCGGCGGCCTGCGTTCCGCGCTTGCGACCAAAACAGTTCAGGATATGGGGCTGGCGCCCGTCAAGCATATAGAAGGCGGCTTCGGCGCCTGGCGCGAGGCCGGCCTGCCGGTGGAGACAGTGCCAACGAAATAGGCGCGGGAATTCAGGCCGGCTGGCACAAGAGGCCCCAATTGCCTTGCGGGGCGACATGGTGGTAGGCCATGACCTTCGTACGGCTTGAAACCGTCCCGGCGACGCCCGACATTCCCATCTATGGGGTCCGTCTCGGAAAAGCGGTCGGATCGGTGGAGAACCGGGGCAGGATATGAGTTTCGATACGAGCAGCATGATCGATCCATTCGGGCGCGCCATAACCTATCTGCGCGTTTCCGTGACCGACCGCTGCGACTTCCGCTGTACCTATTGCATGGCGGAGGACATGACCTTCCTGCCCAAGAGGGATCTGCTTTCGCTGGAAGAACTCGACCGTCTTTGCACGGTCTTCATCGAGAAGGGCGTGAGAAAGCTGAGGCTGACCGGCGGCGAGCCGCTCGTACGCAAGAATGTCATGCATCTCGTGCGCTCGCTTTCGCGGCATCTCGGCAGCGACGCGCTGGATGAGCTGACACTGACCACCAACGGTTCGCAACTGTCGCGCTTCGCCGGCGAGCTCGCCGATTGCGGCGTGAAGAGGATCAACGTCTCGCTCGATACGCTCGACCCCAAGAAGTTCCACGCCATCACGCGCTGGGGCAATTTCGACAAGGTCATGCAGGGCGTCGATGCCGCCGACCGCGCCGGTCTCAGGATCAAGCTCAACGCGGTCGCGCTTAAAGGCTTCAATGACCAGGAACTGCCGGAATTGATGCGCTGGGCGCACGGGCGCGGCATGGACCTGACCGTCATCGAGACCATGCCCATGGGTGAAATCGACGCCGACCGCACCGACCAGTATCTGCCGCTATCCTTGCTGCGAGCCGAACTCGAGAAGCAGTTCACGCTGACCGACATCCCCTACAAGACCGGGGGGCCGGCGCGCTACGTCGAGGTGAAGGAGACGGGCGGCCGCCTGGGCTTTATCACGCCGATGACCCACAATTTCTGCGAAAGCTGCAACCGGGTCCGGCTGACCTGCACCGGCACCCTTTATATGTGTCTCGGCCAAAACGACGCCGCCGATCTGAGGATGCCGCTTCGCCAATCGGAGGGGAACGAACTCCTCTCCCAGGCAATCGACGAGGCGATCGGGCGCAAGCCGAAGGGCCATGATTTCATCATCGATCGTCACACGCGCCGTCCGGCCGTGGCACGCCACATGAGCGTCACCGGCGGTTAGGCACTGCGTCGCGTTGATCTCGCTGCGCAAAGCCAACAAACGGGAGATCAGGCGCTATGTCGAAAAGACCTGACTGGAACGAAGCGCGGCGCAAGGCACAGCAGGCCCTTGCGGAAATGAGCGACGAGGAGGATGCGGCGATCACGGCAGATGCGAACGCAGACCCCGACAATCCGCCCGCCGACAGCCTCATCGCCCGTCGTGGCCGTGGCCGGCCGCGGCTCGATCATCCGAAGCAGCGCATACAGTTGCGCGTCGATGAGGATGTGCTCCAACGCTTCAAGGCTGGCGGCACGGGATGGCAAACGCGCATGAACAGCGCTCTGTGCAGGGCGGCCGGGCTGAAATAATGCCCGACATATCCCAAAGCTAACTCCCGCCTTGTCAGGCGAAACCCATCAATGCACCGGCGCAGCGGCGCGGGTCGGGGTCTGTTGCTGCGGCCAGAACACTTCCCATCCGGCCTTGACGGCGGTGCCGTCCTGGATGTGGAGCACGCTATCGTAGAACTCCACACCGCCATGGGAACGCGGCGGCTCGCTTTCGTGCATGACGCTGATGACAGTCGCCTCGGCGCAATTGTCCTTGATTGCTTGGTGGAAGGCGATGCGGGCCTCCGGGTCGAGCGCGCCGGTCGCCTCGTCGAGGAAAAGCAGCCCCGGCTTATGAAGCAATATGCGCGACAGCATCAGCTTCTGCTTCTGGCCGCCTGACAAAACCTGATCCCACGGCTTGCCGGCGCACATCTCGTCGCTGAGAAACTCGATGAAGTCCCCGATTCCCGCCTTATGGAGCGCCGCCGCGACACGCGCGTCGGAGAACAGCTCAACGTCGTCCGGCAGGCAGACGAGTTGCTTCAGCGACAGCGCCTGAAGCTTGATATCCTGCGACGCATAGAACGCGCCGACACCCTGCGGAAAGACGATGTCCCCTCGCCCGTAAGCCCACAGGCCGTTCAGCGCCTTGAGCAGGCTGGTCTTGCCGCAGCCTGAATCACCCTTGATGAAGGTCCATTCGCCCGGCCTGAAGCGCAGGCCCGTGGCTGTCAGGAACGGCGCCGCCTCGTCGCCCTGGTGCATCAGTTCGAGCTTGCGCACGGTAAGACCGAAGCGGGCGTTCTGGCGGCCGTAACGGAAATCCGAAAACCCCGTCGAGCGATAAAATTCAGCCGGATCGCTAACCTCCTCGATCGCCTTGGCGAGATCGGTCACGCGCGTGCTGTTGGCCCTCAGCGTCGCGATCGCCGGCATCACATGGATGAACCACGAGCATTGGACGATCAGCGAGTTCACCAGTTCGGCGCCCGTAATATAGGAACGCAGGCTGATCTTCTCGTTGATGTAGGGAATGAGCCCCGGAGCGTAGGCCACCATGCGCGCGGCAAAAAAGTCGTAAACGTGCTGGAAGGAAGTATAGACCGCGCTGACCTTGTTGAGCTTGGCCCAGTTGCTGTCGATATCGACATAGAGCCGGTCATGCATCGTCTTCTGCACCTTCTCGCCGCAGGAGGCCGCCACCTGGAAGCTGCGCCGGAAGAGCGTCGTCAATTCGCCACGATAGCTGCCTTCGGCCTGCTGCATGGCGACGTTGATGAATTCCAGGACGCGGCCTAGCTTGACCGCGACATAGGTGTTGAGCGGAACGTAGATGGCGACAGCACCGAAGGCCAGGACAGCGCTGCCATACATGCCGAGAAATTCGAGCCCGTGCACCGGCGCGGATGTCTCGAGCAGGCGCTGGCCGACGAAGAACAGCGATGTCAGCACGCTCAATATGCCCATGGCGAGGCCAATCGCGCCGCCGGTCATGCCTTTGACCGATTCCTGCACGCGCTGGTCGATATTGTCGGGGGCGATGTTGTCATCGCCCGTTCCGTGCTGGACATGGAAATGCGTGTGGCTGTCGCTTAAGAGCGCCTCGTTGAAGCGGCCGTTCAGCCAGCCGCGCCAGCGGCGATGAAGCGTCGCGGAAATATAGCCGCGGACACCGTTGAAGGCCGCATCCTTGATCACGACCAGAAAAAGAAGCGTGCCCGCGCTGGAAAGGACCGCGGCCAGCGGCGAGTGCGTGTCCTTGTCGTGAAAGAAGGCGATGGCGTTGACCAGTTCGCCGGAGGATTCGGCTATCCAGACGCTTGCCTTGCTCACCAGGGCGGTCAGCACCGCGATCAACAGGGTGAGGCTCCAGGCCTCTCTCCAGTGATCGGAAAACCAGTAGGCCCGCATCAGTCCCCAGAACGTCCGCATCGAGGACACGGGAGTGGCGTCCGACTTCTCGCCGGAGGCAACCAGCCGTCCATCCTTTGACCGCATTCGATGTAGTTCCGCTCTGAGCGTCCGAATCACCACATTCCCGTCCCCAAGCCTTGATGGACGCTAACATGAACTCAAATTACACGAATTAATTTTTAGTGAACTTACGTTAAGGATCCGTTTCTTTCCGGCTGGTGTTGCATCTCGGTCTCACCTCATTCGGCCACCCGGCGGGGCGGGTTATCGGCCGGATAAGCCGTTTGCATTACAAGGGGATGACGATGTCGGCGCGGCGCCCTTCAGGCGCTGCGCTTGGCTTGCCGGAAATTCTCCAGAACGCCGCGTTCGGCGGCGATTTCCGAGAAGAGGAAATCACGAAAGGCCCGGATCTTGAGCTCGGCTGTTCTTTCTGGAAGACAGCATCGGTCAGCCGGACCGCCCGGTTCAGCCGCACGAAGAGCGGCACCTGCAAAAAATCCTCAAGCTGCCTGACCTGGTAGGAGAGCGCCGAGGGCGTGACGTTGAGTTCCTCGGCCGCCTTCTGAAAGCTCATATGGCGCGCCGCGACCTCGAAAGCGCGAAGCGAATTCAGCGGCGGAAGGCGATAGGCCATCAATTCAATTATCTTTAATCGGCGGTGCAATTACGCGCTTGCCAGCATTGCCGCAAGCGGGCGGCCGCGAGCTATCCGGCTCGTGCCGGACGGGGTGACGTTTGCCGGCAACCGTCGTATTGCGAACCGAACGCGATGAAGGGCGCATAGCGACCGTGACGAACACACCTCCCGCCAAAGCGGAAACCGCCGACCTTGCCGCTCGCGCGGGCCAGGGCAAGGTCGCGGGCATCCTTCTCGCCGGCGGGCTGTCGCGTCGGATGGGCGGTGGCGACAAGCCGCTCAAGCTGCTCGGCGGCCGCCCTGTCATCGCCCGTCTGATCGACCGGCTGGGGCCACAAGTGGCCATGCTCGCGGTCAGCGCCAACGGCGCGCCCGGCCGGTTCGGGCCGTTTGGCCTTTCGGTGTTCGCGGACACGGTTCCCGGCCATGCCGGACCGTTGGCAGGCATACTGGCCGGAATGGAATGGGCGCTCGGCCTCGGCGATATAACCCATATCGTCTCGGTCCCGGCGGACACGCCTTTCATACCCACGGACCTCGTCATGCGCCTGCGCGCGGCGGCCGCAGAGCAGGGCAACGGGCTGGCGGTTGCCGCCTCCGACGGGAAGACGCATCCGCCGATCGCGCTCTGGTCCCTTGCGCTTCGGGATGCGCTTGCCCGGTTCCTGCATGAAGGGACAGAGCGCAAGGTGTCGGCGTTCGCCATGGCCCACAATCCCGCGATCTGCCCGTTCGGTCCCGCAGTCATCGGCGGGCGCACCATCGATCCCTTCTTCAACATCAACACGCCTGCGGATATGGAAGAAGCCGAACGGCTGCTGGCAGGGGAAACATGAAATGACGATGCGCGTATTCGGCGTAACCGGCTGGAAGAATTCGGGCAAGACGACGCTGGTCGAGGCACTGGTGCACGAGTTGACGGCGCGCGGCTGGAAGGTTGCGACCGTCAAGCACGCGCATCACGATTTCGACATCGACAAGGAGGGAACCGATTCCTTCCGGCACCGCAAGGCCGGCGCCACGGAGGTGGCGATCGTCTCGGGCCGCCGCTGGGCACTGATGCATGAATTGGTGGAGGAAGAAGAACCGACGCTGGAGGACGTACTTTCCCGCCTATCCCCGGCGGACATCGTGCTTGTCGAAGGCTACAAGCGCGGCTCGCACCGGAAGATCGAGACTCGCCGGCTGCAAGCCAAGGACAGGAATCCCCTCACCGCGACCGATGCCCACATCGCTGCGATCGCGGCGGACCATCCCGTAACCGGCGAGATCGTGCCCGCCTTCGATCTCGACGACATAAACGGCATCGCGGATCTCATCGAGCGGCAGACGGGACTCAAATGAGCGGCACCACGCTCCGCCATAAACGCTTTTCGGTGCAAGGATTTACG
>JAKDNM010000122.1 GCA_030456445.1 Hyphomicrobiales bacterium | reverse complement strand
ACTCTAGTGCGCCCGCTCTCACCCGGATCCCAGGGCCTTGGGTTGGGTGGTAATCGCTCCGAACAGCACCGTCCAACCCCCGCTCGGTCAGGGTTTTGCGAGATCCCACGAAGGCTGTGCAGTCCGGCTCCAATGACGACAAGGCGCGGAAGCGCCGGAACGAGTAAACGAAGCACAAACTGCGGTCGCTCACAACTACCCGCGCGTTGGTCTCCTAGGACTCGCTGGCGGCCTCGATGATGGCACGGTAATCGTCGAAATCGTCGTATTATACCGAGTCATTATTCGAAATATAATTATTATATATAAGAAATCAAACGCCGATACACTTATATTATACTCACGTCGGATCGAGCGCCGCGCTTGAGACGTCGGGAGGATGGAGGATCAAAGTGCTTAATTGCCGGGAGGGGCATGCGAATCTTGGCGCTTACCGCGTAGCGCACCGCGCGAGATCTATGCTGGCAATCCGTGAATCCGCGAAAGCGGTGTGGGCACGATGAGCGTGCAGGGAGTCCTGAACGCTTCGAATCCCGCCGGCCTTGTTCCCAGACGCGGCTTTGGGCTGGGCGTTCGCGGAAGTCTGTCCTGGCTTCCGCTGCTTTGCCTCGTTGGCTTCGCGGTTCTTTGGCCTGTTGCGGTTTTTCAAATAAAGAGCTTCGTCACTGGCGGTTGGGAGGCGCTCGTTTCTGCATACTCGGAGGCAGGCGTCGGGCGGACCATCGCGCTCACATTTGTCCTGGCTGCTGCGAACCTCGTGTTCGCACTTGTCGTGGGGACGGGTCTGGCCTTGTGCACGCTCAGAACGCCGCCTCGTTTGCGTGCGCTCGTCACCGTAGTGCCCCTTGTTCCTTTGATCATCCCCGCAATCGCGGCGGTCATAGGCTGGATTTTCCTGCTAACACCGCGCGTCGGTTATATAAATATCTTCCTCAGGAGCACTGGCCTCTTTGGCGATATTTCTGAAGGACCGTTCAATATATATTCTTTTTCTGGAATATTGTTCATCTCAGGTCTTTTGTTTTCTTCATTCATATTCATGTTCGTTATCAACGGCCTGCGTAACATTGGTGGTGATCTGTATGAGGCCGCCGCAGTATCCGGCGCGAAAGGGATGGCAATCTTCTTTTCGGTCACACTGCCGCAGCTCCGTCCTTCGCTGGCTTACGGAAGCGGTATAGTCGCCATGCTTGCGCTCGGGCAGTTCTCCACCGTCATCCTGCTGAGCGGGCCGGCGAACATCGATGTGCTGACGACAAAGATGTTCTACAAGTTTCAGGTATTTCCGGTGCCTTTCGCCGAGGTGGCCGCACTTGGGCTGCCCCTTCTCGTGGCCGGCGGCCTTGTGCTTGCCATGCAGCGCTGGCTGATCGGCGATCCGCGGCGCTATGTGACAGTCGGCGGACGCGCCCAGCACGCCATGTCCCACGAGCCGGCATGGTGGGCCAGCGCGACCATCCTGGCTTACGGATTCTTGTCCATCGTCCTGCCGCTCGGCTCGCTGTTCTACACGTCGCTGACGCCGTTCTGGAGCGGAGTGGTTCGGTTCGACAACCTGACTTTGGAGAATTATCGGTCGGTTCTCGCAAACCCGTATCTGATCTCCGCCTTTAACACGAGCGTCCTCGCCGCTTTTGCTACTGTGGTAATCATCTTACCGCTCGGATACTGGGCCGCACGCGTTCTGGCAGGCCGTACTTCGGCACCGGCCTCCGCGGTCCGCCTGCTCGACGTTCTGCTGCTGTTGCCCTATGCGCTTCCCGCGATCCTGCTTGGATTTGCGCTGCTGTTTGCCTACACGCAGCCGCCCTTCATGCTGTACGGCACCAAGACCATCATCATCGTCGCCTACTGCACGATCATGATCCCCTACGCAACGCGTCTCCTTCTCAGCCAGCTTCTATCGCTCGGCCTGGAGCCCTGGGAGGCCTCGGCGATCAGTGGGGCGGGACCCATACGCACCTTTTTCCTGGTGACGGTGCCGCTGATGCGCCAGAGCGCAAGTGCGGCCGCCGCAATCATCTGCATTCTGCTGTTTCAGGAGTTCGGGGTTTCGCTGCTGGTGCGCTCGGCGAGCGTTCAGGTCGTCGGCGGTGTGCTCTTCGACCAATATCTCGCAGGCTCCTATCCCAACGTTGCGGTCATCGCCTTAATGATGGTCGCCGTAGCCGTCACCGGCGTGGTGATCATGATCTTGTGCGGTGGCGGCGGCGCTCTCAGAAAGACCGGAGGATCCCTCAGATGAGCGTGCTCGGAATCCAGAACCTTTGGAAGAGCTACGGCACCGGTCCCGATGCCAAAAGCGCCCTCGCGGAGGTCAACGTCGACGTTCAGGATGGGGAGTTGCTTGTGCTGCTTGGTTCGAGCGGTAGCGGCAAGACAACGCTGTTGCGCTGCATCGCCGGCCTGATCGAGCCAAGTGAAGGTCGTATCGCGCTTGGTGAAAAGGTCTTCTGGGACAGCGCCACCGGGCGGCATCTGCCCACCCATCAGCGCGATCTCGGGATGGTTTTCCAGAGCTTTGCGCTCTGGCCGCATATGTCGGTTGCAGCCAATGTCGCGTATCCGCTGAAGGCAAGAGGTTGGGACAGGGAAAATATCCGGACCAGGGTCGTGGAGATCCTTCGGCTGGTTCGCTGCGAAGAATATGCCGATCGACTGCCTGCAACACTAAGCGGAGGCCAGCAACAGCGCATCGCGCTGGCAAGGGCCTTGGCCGCGAACCCCGCGATCATCCTGTTCGACGAACCGCTGAGTAATCTCGACGCGCTGCTGCGAACGGAACTTCGCACCCAGATCAGACTGATCCACGGCGAGACCAAGTTCACTGGCATCTATGTTACCCACGATCAGATCGAGGCCATGAGCCTCGGCGATCGCGTCGCGGTGATGAACGATGGACGCATTGAACAGATCGGTACGCCGCAAGACATCTACTTCCGACCGAGAACCGAGTTCGTTGCCGCCTTTATGGGCATGTCGAACAGCATCGACCTGAAAAGGCTGGACGACGGCTGGGAAGGCGATGCGGGCCGGATTCCTGGAAACACGCTGGCATATAGCACCCACGCCGGTGAACGGAGCCGGATCCGCTTTCGCCCCGAGAGCGTGCGCTTGGTCGCAAGGGACAGCCTGGCCGAGTGCGAGGCCAGAGAAGGGCTCGTGCTCAACAATGTCACGGTCGTCGATAAAGCATTCCACGGCGACACCGCGGAATATGTGATTCAGGCAGGCAAGGTGCAGCTGATGGCGGCGATCAACGCCAACGAAATCTATCAGGTGGGCGAGCAAGTCGCCGCGGTGGTCAAGCGCGACGGTATCGGCCTCTTCAGCGCCACGACCAAGCAGGCGCTCTCCTGATCTGAAACGAAATGACAAGTGGAGGAAGCAATACATGTTCACGATTTCAAGACGATCGCTGATGTGGGCGGCGGCGGGCCTTGCCAGCGCCTCTTTTCTTGGCGCGCCGGTGGGAGCAATGGCTGCCGGCTGGCAGGATACGGTTGCAAGCGCGCAGAAGGAGGGTAAGGTTTCCCTCTACACATCGCTCCTGCCCGTACAGGTCGAGCGGCTTTCGGCGGCATTCGCCAAGGCATTCCCAGGCATAGAGCTGCGCGTTACGCGCAATACAGAGAACATTCTCACGCAGAAGATCATGCAGGAGCAGGACGTCGCTGCCGAAGGGGCAGACGTCCTGATCGTCACGAATACGGATTTCATCGATCAGCAGATTGCGAACGGCAAGGTGGAAAAACCGATCGGCGAACATGTCGCGCCGTTTGCCGGAACTAAGTTCCTCTATAAGGACTTCGCACCGGTCGTCGCTTCGTATTACGTCGTCGTCGCCTATAACGCCGACGTGGTGAAGGTGCCGCCGGCGCAGTTCGCCGATCTCGTGGACGCGGCTCGAAGCGACGAGATCGGCCTCACCGCCGTTGAGTCCGGCAGCGGCGCCGCCTTGTTCTACGACGTGCTTAGGCAGGACCTTCCAGGCTATTGGGAAAAGCTTGCGAAAAAGAAGATCAAAATCTTCCCCGGTGCCGTCCCGCTGTCTCAGGCTGTGGCATCGGGAGAGGTCGGAATCGCGATCTATGGCGTTCCGCCGGCGCTGTCTCCGCTCATTAAAAAGGGAGCGCCGATCAAGCTGGTCTCGCCCACGGACGCACGCGCCGTTGGTGGCAGCTTCGCAGCGCAAGTCCTCAAGAACGCCAAGAACCAGGCAGCGGCTCAGGTCCTGGTTGACTGGATGGTTTCTCCCGACGGCCAGCAGGCCCTGAACGGCGATGGACTCGGCATGCCGAACTCGCCGAGCGTGACGGGGGGATTGCCGCCCAAGGACTTCGTGCTGTTGGACACGAAGATTTACACCAGCGAAAAGGTCAAGGCTATCAATGCCGAATGGCGCGGCATGATGGGTCAGTGAAGGTGCCTGCCACGGCAGGAATCGGACTGACCATTTGCGGAGGAATGTCACATGAACATGCCCGGTCAAAAGTTTACGGAATCGCCAACCCCCTGGCTGGCGGAGGACATATTCACGGGCCGGGTTGCCTTGGTTACCGGTGCCGGCAGCGGCATCGGCGCCAGCCTGGCCAATACGCTGGCCTCACTGGGTTGCATGGTCGCGCTTGCCGATAAGCAGTCGGATGCGGCGCATCATGAAGCGGGTCGCATCCTGTCGGCTGGCGGCAAGGCTCTCGCGCTCGGCATGGACGTAGTGAAACCCATCGAGGTGGACGCAGCCGTTTCATCGGCTGTGGAATGGGGCGGCGGCCTCGATTTCGTCGTCAGTTGCGCCGCCGTGACCCTCTCTGGAGAGCTCTCGTCGCTGCCGCTTGAAGACTGGCACGCGGCGATGAACGTCAACTTCCATGGTCCCTACCATGTTGCCAGATCGGCCTATCCGCACCTTCGCGGAAAGCCAGGCAGCGCGGTGGTCAATATCGGATCCGTCGCGTCCGCCGGCGCCTATCCCGGCGGGGGCAGCTATGCTGCTTCAAAGGCGGCGCTGCTCATTTTGACCAAGCAGCTTGCGGTGGAATGGGCAACTGACGGCATCAGGGTCAACTCCGTTAGTCCCGGCACGACCCAGACGCCCCTGCTGGACAAGGTCCAAAGCGAGGAAACGAAGAAGGCGCGGGCACTCAAGGTTCCGCTGCGCAGGATCGCCCAGCCTTACGACATCGTGAATGCGGTGTGTTTCCTTCTGTCGCCAGGGGCAAGTTACATCACGGGCCACGAAATCATCGTCGATGGCGGCATTACGCAGACGCTGATGAACGGATCAGCCGCGTGGGTTACGAAACATGGAAAATAGAATTAGTCCGGAACCTACATCAATGCATGGATACTTTATATTTGAACTTGACGTATTCGACCGGGCGGAATTCGAGAAATACACAAGTATCGCACGGCCTTTGTTGGCCGAGTACGGTGCATCGATAGTGGTCAATAGTACCAGTATCGAACATCTCGAAGGCGACTGGAAGCCTTCTTCGATCGTCATTGCCAAGTTTCCGTCGGTCGAGGCCGCCCGGGCCTTCTACGACTCGACAGAGTATCGCAAGGCGGCGGTGCTGCGCGACAAGTCGGCGCGTTCCCGCGGAGTGCTGGTCGAAAGCCAGTAACGACAGAAGATCTGGTTGAGTATTCGGAGGAAAAGATGACCGCATCAAGTATTCACGAGCAGAGCCCTGCAACGGACATGACTTTCGGTTTCGATCTGACTCTGGGAACCGACGAATTTGTCGCAGACGACTCTGGCAAGTTCGAAGAACGCACGCTCGGTCTCGGTCAAGCGAGCGGAGGCCTCGTGAGAGCAAGGCACATCCGCGCGCGCGGCAACGCTGAAGCCGGTGCCAGGCAGTTCGTCAGCGACGGCCACCAGGTAATGTACATCGTGCGCGGAAGCGTGGTCGTGAGCGGCCAAGATGGGGAGAGTCACCGTCTTGAAAGTGGAGCGGCTGCATATTTCCCACCGGAGCTCTCCTATTTGTTGCACGAACAATCCTTCGATTTCGAAGCGCTTTTCCTGACTGCAAGCGATATCTCAGGACTTGGCCAGGAGAAGGCTAAGGCCGCGGTCTATGACCACGAGGCGGACGGTTCCTACAAGATCGGGGGGCCCGGGCGCGAATACCTTTCGTTTCGCCATCTGCGACTTGCCGACAGGACGGATCGCCAGTTCGAAGTCACTCTCATCAAAGGTGTAAAGTCACCGGCTGGCGGGACCGGTTGGCACCGGCATAGCAATTCCGAGTGGGTTTTCGTGCTCGGCGGCGCCGCCGAGATGGCGATGGAGGGGCATCGCAATTTCACGATCCGAGCCGGCGATTCACTGACTATACCGCCCGGTGTGGTGCACGCCGTGCCGGAGTTCTCGGACGACTATGCGCTTGTCGCCGTGAACCTCCCCGCCGATTTCAAAACCGAGGCTGCCGAGGCGCCCCGCGTCTGAACGCTAAACCTTTCCATCCAAACCGCAGATCAAAGGGTGAATTTCATGTCGAGCTTTCAGAAGAAGAGCATCAGCGCCCAGGCAGCCAAGGCCGCCATTTCCGCAGCGTCCGCGAAGGCATCGCTGATGGGGGTCAACATGTGCATCGCGATCACTGACGAGGCGGGCGATCTCAAGGCGTTCCTGCGTATGGACGGAGCGGCAAAGCTCGCATTGGGTATCGCGCAGGACAAGGCCTACACGGCGGCGAGCTTTGGCATGTCGACCGATCAGTGGTGGGAGTTCATAAAGGACGATGCCCCGCTCCTGCACGGCATCACGCACACACCGCGGCTGACCGCATTTGGCGGCGGATATCCGATCAAGGAAGGCGACGATGTTGTCGGCGCGATTGGCGTCAGCGGCGGACACTATACCCAGGATATGGAAGTCGCCCAGGCTGGCCTCCAGGGCTTCGGCGCCGCCTAGCCGGCGATTGCCGCGGAAGGACGTCCATTTCAGGAGAAGCGGCCGGATGACAGATGAGCAGAAAGACGGTCCGCTGAGCGGGTACCGCGTTCTAGAGATCGGGCACTACATCGCCGCCCCATTCTGCGCGCGCCTTCTTGCCGATCTTGGCGCCGACATCGTCAAGATCGAGCCACCTGCGGGCGATCCGGTGCGGCTTTGGGGAAAGCATGTCAATGGCGTGGCACCATGGTGGTCCCAGCATGCCCGCAACAAGAGATCATTGTCTCTGAACCTGAAGCATCCCGACGCGATGGAGATCGTGAAGTCTCTTGTCCGGTCCTGCGACGCCGTCGTCGAGAACTTCCGGCCCGGTCAGTTAGAAAAGTGGGGGCTGGGCGACGAGATTTTGCGCGAGGCCAAACCAGATATCGTGATCGCTCACATATCCGGCTTTGGTCAGGATGGGCCGCACCGGGACAGGGCGGCGTTCGGGGTGATTGCAGAGGCGGTTGGGGGGATGCGCTACCTCACGAACCACCGGCCGGGACAGACCGACCTGCCGCCTGTCCGGGTCGGCGTGAGTATCGGCGATTCAGTCGCCGGTCTTTATGCGGCTCTGGGTATAGTCGCGGCCCTGCTGAAGAACAGGAGCCCGGCAAAACAAGCTGAGCGGGGCGAAACGATAGACGTGGCGCTCGCCGACTCCGTGCTCAGCTTGATGGAAGGCCTGGTGCCCGATTACGGGACGTTCGGAGAAATCCGCCAGCCCGTAGGTGCGGGGATAACAACGGCGGCGCCTTCCGGCGCCTACCCGACCAAGGATGGCGCATGGATTCTCGTCGCGGCCAATTCCGATCCTCTGTTCATCCGGCTTGCCGGGCTGATGGGTTCGCAATTGGACGGTGATCCTCGGTTTCGTGACAACAGGTGCCGCGTTTCTCATGCGGACGAACTCGATGGGTTGATCTCCAACTGGACGAGAAGCCGGACATTGGCCGAACTGGAGCAGGCTCTTATAGAAGCCGATATTCCGTGTGCGCGCGTCTCGACCGCGCAGGATGTCGTCGATAATGTCCAGTTTCGTTTTCGCAACATGATCCAGCCCATACCCGATCCGCTTATCGGCGAGGTATTTCACACCGGTATAGTTCCGCGTTTCCAGAAGAATCCCGGCCGGATAAGATGGACGGGTCCCTCGGTCGGGCAGCATACGGACGCAATTCTCGAGGACTTTCTTGGCTACGACGAATGCAAACGTCAGTCGTTGCGTTCCGACGGTGTCATATAATGACGCTGGCGGACGATCGGGTCGAGATCGTTGAGGTTGGTCCGCGCGACGGTTTCCAGCCAATCGTTCCTTTCATTACAACTGACGACAAGATGGCCTTCGTGGAGGGTCTTCTCGATGCTGGCGTTGGCCGCATCGAAATCGGCTCCTTCGTGAGCGCAAAGGCCATACCTCAATTGTGCGACACTCGAGATGTGCTTGGAGCGTTCCAATCGGACGCCAGGGCAGATTTCCAGGTGCTGGTGCCCAACATGCGCGGCGCGAGGGATGCGCTGCTTTCGCAGGCGCAGCATCTTGTATTCGTCATGTCGGCCTCGCCGAACCACAATCGCGCGAATGTCGGCAAGGAGCCGGCTGAGTCGGCCGGGGAGTTCTCGTCGCTAGCCGCGGATCTGCCTCCGGCGACGCGGCTCCGGCTGAACGTCGCCACCGTCTTCGATTGCCCTTTCTCCGGCAGGATGCCGGCAAGCGCGACGCTGGAGCTTCTCAAGCGCGTCGAGCCGCATCTGGATGGCCTTGAAGTGTGTCTCTGTGACACGACGGGAGGAGCCAACCCGGCTCAGGTCGAGCACGTTTTCGGACTTTGCCGGCAGACGTTTTCAAATGTGAGCTGGGCCTTTCATGCCCATGACACCTACGGCATGGGTGCTGCCAATGTCTATTCCGCCTATCGCTTAGGGCTGAGAATCTTCGACGCTTCCATAGGCGGTCTTGGCGGTTGCCCGTTCGCTCCCGGCGCCACCGGTAACGTCGCGACGGAAGACCTGGTCTGGATGTTCCAGGCAATGGGCGTGCCTACAGGCATCGATATCGGGAAGATCGTCGCGCTTGCGGAGCGCGCAGCAGCCCTGGAGGGCGCCAGCGCGGGCGGTCGCGTACGTGAGGCGCTGTCGGCCAGACAACGGAGAAGGGCGTCGTCCGCTCAACAGAATGACGTCGCCTGAACCAAAAAAGGTCTTGTGATGAGTAACCCAGACCACTGTAAGTATCTAAGTCGGCATAATGCCGTTGGCGGGGCCGTCGCGAAACGAAAGCTCCTAATTCATGACGTCACCTTGAGAGACGGGGAGCAACAGGCCGGTATCGTATTTCTGCCCCAGGAGAAGATCGAGATTGCCCGTCAGCTCGACAGGCTTGGTGTAGATCGTATAGAGGCCGGCCGGCTCGATATGGGAGACGAGGAGATCGAGGCTTTGAGGACGCTCACGTCTCTTGGCCTCAAGGCCGAAATCTGGGCGGTCACCCGAGCTTCGGTACAGGACGTGAAGAAGTCGGCGGAAGTCGGCGTGGACGGCGTGGGAATCGTCATGCTGGCGGCGGAACGCCCGTTGGCTGCCGCCGGGATCACGCTCGACGATGCGATCCACAATGCTCTCAGCGCGGCAACGGAAGCGCGCATATCCGGGCTAAAGGCCACCTTGTTGATCGCCGACAGCTCCAGGCTGGCGGCCGACACGCTGCACCGTGTTTTGAAGGATGCGAGCGCATCCTGGTTACTGGACGGCATCGCTCTCATGGACAGCTATGGCGTTCTTACCCCACAGGGCGCAGCAAATCTGGTCGTGTCGGCGCGAGGCCGTTCTGATCTGCCGATCGAGATCCATGCCCACAACGATTTCGGTCTGGCGGTGGCCAACGCGCTCTCAGCTGCCGAAGCCGGGGCCTCGGTCGTGCATGCATCCATGCTCGGCCTGGGAGAGCGGGTGGGAAACACCGCTTTGGAGGAGTTCGCCGTCGCGGCTTCGGTGCTCTACGGATTTGAGCATGATCTTCGGCTTGAGGAACTGGCCCCGACGGCATCCGTTGTTCAACGGATTGCGGGCGTGTCGGTAGCGCAAAACAAGCCGATCATAGGCGATAGCTACTCCAAGATAGAATCCGGGTTCGTGGCGGCCGAGTACAGGAATTTGATCCGGAACGGCGAAGATGTTCGGTCAATGTTTCCGATCCCGCCGGAGCTGTTCGGCGGCAGCGGCATAAATCTGGTCGTCGGAAAATATAGTGGTCCTGAGAATATCGAACACGTGCTCGCCGCCGAAAGCATTCGTCTCGACGATTCAGGGAAAGCCGAGCTGCTTCGAATGGCAAAGCGAGAGGCGGTGCGGAAGCATCGCGCCCTTGAACGCTGTGAGATCCGTGAACTTGCCTCGTCGCTCGCGGCAAGGCGCATTGGCTGGATCGACTAATCTGCGAGGAGGATATGATGGCCCAGTTCATGGTAACCGCGCTTGATGGGCGGGATCAGGAATCATTCCAGCGTCGCCGGGATGCGAGACCGGAACACCTCGAACGCATCCGCCCCTTCGTCGAAAGTGGAGAGTTGATCTTCGCGGGCGCCCTAACGGACGCGGCCGGGCGGCCGAGCGGCTCCGTCTTCGCTATGGAGCTATCTTCACGCGAAGAACTCGACAAATGGATTGCCGACGACCCGTACACCAGGAATGGCGTCTGGACGTCGGTAGACGTCAAGGAAATCCGGGTCGGTGTGCGCGATGGCAGGATAACCGCCTAGATCCGCGTCTCGGCGCTTTTCCAGCCAGCCCGAAACCGGTCGCTGGTAGGGCTGAACGCTCGCCACACTCGTCCGAGGAGGAAGACATTGTCACGGAAACCGACATTGGGCGCAGACCAGTGATTGAGAATGTTGTGATTTTAGGTGGAGGACACGGGGGTGTACAGGCAGCGGCAAGCCTGCGAGACGAAGGATTCGAGGGCGAAATCATTCTCGTCAACGACGAGAACGAACTTCCCTACCACAAGCCGCCCCTCTCGAAGGCTTTTCTCAAGAGTGCGGAAGAGCGGCCACAATTGCTGCGCGGCGAAAGCTTCTATAGCAGTAACAGGATCGAGCCACGGTTTGGCAGCCGGGTTGAAGCGATCGATGCGATCGCCAAGCGGCTGCACTTTGCAAACGGCACCCATCTGGGTTTTGGCACGTTGATAATCGCTACCGGTGCCCGGCCGCGAGCGGCGACATTGCCTGGCTCCACCTTGAACGGCGTAATGATGCTGCGGACGCTCTCGGATTCTCGCGCCATCCGCGACGCGGCGACCAAGGCGGAGCACGTCGTGATTATCGGCGGCGGTTTTATTGGGCTGGAGCTCGCGGCCACCCTCTCCGAAAAGGGCAAGGAAGTGACGGTCGTCGAAGCGCAGGACCGCCTCCTCAGCCGGGTTGTGGCGAACCCTATATCGGATCACGTTCGGCGGCGGCTTGAAGACATCGGGATCAAGGTTCTCGCCCATACCACTGTGAGTTCTCTCAAGGGAAACGACCGGGTCAGAGCTGCGGTGACGTCGGACGGGCTACGGCTGCCTGCTGAACTCGTGATTGTCGGCATAGGTGCCCTGCCGAATATCGAGCTTGCCGCGAATGCGGGACTTTCGGTGAAGAATGGCATTGTCGTCGACGGCTTAATGCGCAGCTCGATACCATCGATCCTCGCGATTGGCGATTGCGCGAACTATCGACATTGGCAAACGGGCGAATATGTGCGGTTAGAGTCCGTTCAGAATGCTACCGACCATGGGCGCCTCGCCGCGCGTACGATCATGGGAAAAGGCGGCGACTATAATGCCGTACCCTGGTTCTGGTCCGACATTGGCGACACGAAGCTACAGATTGTGGGCCTGGCGAATAGGTCCAACAGAAAGATGCTCGTCGGGGAGCCGGCCGAGAATCGGTTTTCTGTCTATGAGTTCATGGCCGATCAGCTTGTAGCGATTGAATCGGTAAATCGTCCGTCCGACCATATGCTTGGCCGCCGGATGATCGCGGCCGGCTTCTCACCGACGCCAGAAAAGGTAGAAGGCGGACCAGAAGCTATCAAATCGGCTTTCGCCGAGTGGCAGAAGGAGCGTGCCACAGTCGTCTGAATCCATCCGGGTTCTGAATGTAGACCGGCGTGCAACTTTGGATGCCGTTTGACGATTTGAACTCATTAACCGAGGAGATTTTTCCAATTTGCCGCATGGCGGGTTGGTCAAATATGCAGCGCATTGCCCAGCGCTTTGAGCGTGGCTTCTTGAAAACCTTCGCCGAGCGTCGGGTGGGCATGGACGGTGCCGGCGATATCCTCCAGCCGCGC
>JAKDNM010000226.1 GCA_030456445.1 Hyphomicrobiales bacterium | reverse complement strand
TCGTCGTCGAGGAATATCTGGAAGGCGAGGAGGCGAGTTTCTTCTGCCTTTGCGACGGTTTGACCGCGCTGCCTTTCGGCACCGCGCAGGACCACAAGCGCGTCGGCGAGGGCGACACCGGCCCGAACACCGGCGGCATGGGCGCCTATTCGCCGGCACCGGCGATGACGCCCGCGATGATCGAGCGCACGATGCACGAGATCATAGAACCCACCATGCGCGGCATGGCCGAGATGGGTGCGCCGTTTTCGGGCATCCTCTATGCCGGGCTGATGCTGACGGCAGGCGGGCCGAAGCTCATCGAATACAATGTCCGTTTCGGCGATCCCGAATGCCAGGTTCTGATGCCCAGGCTGAAGGACGATATCCTTGTCCTGATGCGGGCCGCCGCCGACGGCCAGCTTGGCCATATGTCGGTGCGCTGGCATGACGAGGCGGCGCTTACCGTCGTTATGGCGGCGAAAGGCTACCCTGCGAGCCCCGAAAAAGGAGCGCCGATTTCGCGGGTCGAGGAGGCCGAGGCCGATGGGGCGATCGTCTTCCAGGCCGGCACGGTGGAGAAGGACGGTCGACTGGTCGCCGCCGGTGGCCGCGTCCTCAACGTGACGGCTCTTGGGCGTACGGTCGCCGAAGCGCAGCGGAAGGCCTATTACGCGGTGGACAGGGTCGGCTTTCCGGGCGGCTTTTGCCGGCGCGACATCGGCTGGCGGGCGATCGGGTGAAATTATCGAAGCGCGGTGGGTGAAGGCGAGAAGGCCGGCTTCCTTATGTCCCCGCCCCGTGATTGCCTGCCTTCATGACGCCGAAATAGCCTCTTTCGGTCCGGATGCTGAATTCCACGCCATCCGATGCTTTTGGCTTTTTCTTGAAGGTCGCGACGACGTAGCCGTTCGGGTGTGAAGCCAGCCACTCCTCGACCTTGCGGTTATCGATCTCCGCGAGCGGCTTTTCCAGCCGCGCCAGGAAACCGAACTGGTCCTGATAGTCTCCCGCGAAGGCCCAGTCCGCGTCGCGCCTCCCTGCGATATAATTCGCCAGCGGTTGGAGATCGTATCGTCGAAACAGCGTCTGCGAGGCGACCGCCTGACCGATCCCGACAACGACCAGCAATATCACCGTGCAATTCCTGATTGGCGCAAGCGGCGCAGATGCCAGGAAATATCCGATGCCGACCGTAACCAGGGGAATGAGGGGAACGAGGTAGTGCGGCTGCTTTCCGGAGATGAGGCTGAACGTCACGAATACGCCGACGCTCCATGACAGGAGAAGACGGAGCGCCCGGCGGTCCGCCGAAACGAGGTTTCGGCCTTCTGACCTGACGCGCGATACCGAACGCCACAGTTCCGGCGACAGGAGCCAGGGAAGGGCCATGACCGGCAGCAAGAGGAGGTAGAAATAGATGGGCCGGTCGTGGGCGTTCCGTAAAGTGCCGGTAATCCGCCCGGCGGACTGGTTCCATATTAGACGGTAGATGGCGTCGCCCATATGGGCGACCACCGGCGCGAGCCACAACAGCACCACCACGAGAGCGGCGAGAAGCGAGATGAGCGCCCCGCGATAGAATCGTCCCGGCGGCAGTTCGCGGCCCCGGTCGCGCCATATCGGGTAGAGGACGATCGGCCAGCCGATATGGATGAGTATCACCGGGCCCTTGGCCAGCACGCCGAGGCCGATGAAAACCCCGGCAAGAAGCGCATATCGGCGGCCGCCCCCCTTGGCGAACATGAGCAACAACAGGAACGATGCAAGGATGCAGTCCGTCAGCAGGATGTCGAAGAGGATCAGGCTGGAATAGATGATGAACGCCACGTTTCCGAGCACCAGCCACGGTATGCGCCTGTGCAATTCTCCGGCATCGGGAAAGAGCGCGCGCGCCAGGCGCATCGTGAGATAGATGAACAGGCACGACGCCAGGAATATCACCAGCAGCGCTGCAACGCGGCCGACGCCGAAGATGCTCCAGGAGAGATCGATCAACCAGAAAAGCAGCGGCGGCTTGTGGAAATAGGGCTCGAAATTCATCGTCGGAACGACGTAGCTGCCCTTCAGGAGCATTTCCCACGAAACGCTGAGATATCGCGTTTCATCGATCGGCAGCACCGGCCGGAATGCGATCGATGTGCAGAAAAGAAGGGCGAGGAAAAAGTACGGCCCGACCCGGTCGGCGGTGACCGATCCAAGATATCGGGAAACCCGTGCCCAAAGGTTCGGCATGCCCTTGTCGTCGAGATTGCCCTGATCGGCGGGGTTAGGCATCGATTGCTGAACTCCGCCGAAAGCCGACCAGTACCCTGCGCCGGGAAGTGCGGGTCGAACCCGCCTGACCAGAAAGCATTGTGGACTGGCTGGACCGGGATTTCCTTCGCCCGGCCGCGCCATCATTCATCTCGTATCGCAGAGTTTTTGGAGTGTCCAGCGGCTGATAACGGGGTTTGATGCCGGATGCATCGCGGCGCGAAGTCTCGTCCGCGGTTTTGCCGTCAGGCCGTCGGCGGGCTCACGGCCCGCCGGAAAACGGCTCGTTCCCGGTTCCTCCGGTGGAGCCCGTTTGTTCGGTGGAGCCCGTTT
>JAKDNM010000225.1 GCA_030456445.1 Hyphomicrobiales bacterium | reverse complement strand
TTCTTGTCGAGGAAGAGAATACGGAACTGTTCGATCGTTTCGAAGGCCATGGAGGTGCGGCAATAGTCGATCACCTGGCTCCATGAAGTCAGGACCTGGCGGCCCTTGATGCCGCTTTTCGCCATGCGCTGGGCTGCGGCGGCGATGATTTTCAGTTCAAGCGCTGCGGCCTGGCCGATCCCTTTCACCTCGCGCAACAGATGAACAGGCGCCCCCAACACCTCAGCAAGAGAGCCGAATCGCGCGATCAGCGCCTTGGCGAGCGGCTTGGTGTCGCCCTGCCGGAAAGCGCGAAACAGGATGAGTTCCAGCATCTCGTAGTCGGCGAGTGAATCCTGGCCGGCTTCGAGGAAGCGGGCGCGCAGCCTTTCTCGATGTCCGTGATAATGCGGCTTTTCGGTTCGCGTCGGCTCCGCCGGCTGCAAGCGCGCTTCGCCGAAAAACCCGCGTTCGTCCTCTTCGGAAGTCATGATCCGCTGCCACACCCCGCCGGCGAACCCATGCCGGCAGGTGCAAGCTTAGTTGCTGAGGCCGGGGCGGTCGAGGCCCGCGGGCGAAAGCGTGAAGATTTCGCACCCGTCTTTCGTCACGCCGACCGCGTGTTCGTATTGCGCCGAGAGCGAGCGGTCGCGCGTCACCGCCGTCCAGCCGTCGGAGAGCACTTTCACATGCGGGCGGCCGAGATTGATCATCGGCTCGATGGTGAAGATCATGCCCTCGCGCATCTCCACGCCCTCGTTGGGGCTGCCATAGTGCAAGATATTCGGCGCGTCGTGGAAGAGGCGGCCGACGCCGTGGCCGCAGAAATCGCGCACCACCGAGCAGCGTTCTCCTTCGGCGTAGGCCTGGATGGCGGCGCCGATCGCGCCGGTGCGGGCGCCGGGGCGAACAGCGGCAATGCCAAGCATCAGGCATTCATGCGTGACTTCGAGCAGGCGTTCGGCCGCGCGCTTGATCTGGCCGACCGGATACATGCGGCTGGAATCGCCGTGCCAGCCGTCGAGGATGTAGGTGACGTCGATATTGACGATATCGCCCTCGCGCAGCGGCTTGGCATCCGGGATGCCGTGGCAGACGACATGGTTGATCGAGGTGCAGACGGATTTGGTGTAGCCGCGATAGTTGAGCGTGGCGGGAAGCGCTCCGTGGTCCATGCCGTATTCGAAGACGAAGCGGTCGATCCGCTCGGTCGGCACGCCCGGCGCGACGATGGCGGCGAGTCCGTCCAGGCACCGGGCCGTCAGGTCGCAAGCCTTGCGCATGCCTTCGAAGGCCGCCTCGTCATAGAGGCGGATCTGGCCGGTGTTCTTCAGCGGGGCGGTAGTTGCGTCGAGATAGGTGACCATGGGGACCGGAAGGAAGGGAAAGCGGACACAGCCAAGATTTGGCACTTGTCGCAGTCCGCTTCAACCCCTGTTAGCGTCGCGCTCTAACCGGGGATCGTCTTTGGCATCGCCATTTGCCGCAGGCTGGATGCCGCGATGAGGCTGTCATGCGCTCGCGCCATGTGGGCGCGTGCGTGGAGCATCTTCCGGAACGCCTTGAATATCCTCGTCATTTGCGGATGTTTGTAGGGGTAGAGGTCGGGAGGATCCATGTCGTGCACGATCATGGCGGTGTCGGTCTCGAAGACCAGAAGCTTTCCTTCCGGCGTCTCGGCGCAATCGACGGCGAAATAATCGAGCCCGGCAAGCGCGGCGATGTCGGCAAGCGCCTGACGATGCCTCGAGGCGAAACCGATATTGAACGCCGCCATCAGCGCGGCTTCTTCGGCGCGCTTGCCCGCGTTCTCGGCCATGCCGGCGTTGAGGTAGTGCAACATCCAGTGAGGGCCGATGGCGACATGCGCGAGGAAGGGGTGGCCGCCGATCAGCACGATGCGAAACTTGCGGAAGAGGCCGTCGGCGCCGCGATAGTCGACGAAGCGCGATATGCAGAAATCCTCGCCATTTTGCGTCGTCAGATAGGCGCGGATTGCGGCGGGCGTGTCGAGCTTGCTCAAGCCGTGGCCGGCGTGCGAGCCGATCGGCCGCGCGATGATCGGATAGGCGCCTTCGCCCAGAATGTCGACGGGCTGGGCTTTGCCGTCCGCGAGCAGTTCCAGCATTGCGCGATCGACGCGAACCGTAACCGGCACGTCGAGCCCTCGGCCTGGCCCGAGCGTCGCCGCCAGTTTCTCCCGCGCCAGCTTGAGCACGTCCGCCGGCCGGTTCAGGACCGGTTTTGACCAACGGTCGAGCGCCGGCTGCAATGCCGCGAGAATCGGCGCGCTTTCGTCTGATTCGCCGATCCCGACCAGCAGGACGTCGTGCGGCGGAACGAGATCGGGCAGCTTCCCGTCCGGTGACACATAGAGCGTATCGAGCGTGACGCCCGCGCCTTCGAGCAGGAACTGGACCGGCGTATTCGCCATGAAGTCTCCCGGCACGGCCAGCATCAGGAGCCTGAGCGGCGGTTCGGCCGTGCCGGTCGCCCGCTGGCGGAAGAGCCGGCTGATATGGAGCGCATCCTGCTGGCAGTCGAGCCCTTCCTGCCGCTTGCCGTTCAGCATCAGGATCGTGCCGAGATCGAACAGCGCCGCGGC
>JAKDNM010000023.1 GCA_030456445.1 Hyphomicrobiales bacterium | reverse complement strand
TTCGGCGAGCCGATGGTGAAGCGCTCGCCGGCGAGCGCGTAAATCTCGTCCTCGAGCGCGGCGGCCTTCTGCCCCAGTTCGCCGGAAAGCCGGCTTAATATCTGGCGGTCGACGGAAATGCCGCGTTGCTCCATCCTGGCCAGAGTGGGCACCAGGGGCCGTTCGAGACGTTCGTAGACGGAAACGAGGCCCTTGGCCGCCAGCCGCGGCTTCAGTGCGCGCCACAGGCGCAAGGCCAATTCGGCCTGTTCCGCGCCGTAGGCGGTAGCGCGCTCGATCGGCACGTGGTCGAAGCTTAGGGCGCCCTTGCCGGAGCCGATCACCTCCTTGAACGCGATCGGCTGGTGGCCCAGCCACTTCTCCGACAGCGTATCGATGTTGTGGGCGTTGATGCCGGCGTCGAGCACATAGGAGACCAGCATCGTATCGTCGAAGGGCCGGATATCGATCCCATGGCGCTGCATGACGACCAGATCATATTTCGCGTTCTGGGCGATCTTGAGTACCGAGGCGTCTTCCATCAGCGGCTTGACGGCCGCTAGGGCTTCGCGGATAGGAATCTGGTTCTCGTGCAATCCGCCGCCAAGGAGATCGCCGGCGCCCGATTTGTGGTTCAAAGGCACATAGGCGGCGTAGCCCGGCCGGGTAGCGAGCGAAATGCCGCAAAGCTCAGCCTGCATCGGGTCGAGCGACGTGGTTTCCGTGTCGAAGGCGACCAGCCCGGCTTCCGTCGCCTCTCTCACCCAGGCTTGGAGCGTCGGCAGGTCGCGGATGCAGTGATAGGCGCCGACGTCTATCCTGTCGGCGACGGCCTCCTCGGCACGCAAGGCCGCCAGCATGGAAGGTGTTGCCGCGCCATCCGGCGCAGCGGCCGGAAGAGACGGTTTTCCAGCTTCTGGACTTTCCGCAACTTCACCGGGCGCACCCGCTCCCACATCCGGCCCATGCGCCTCGACCGCTGTCACGACCTCGACACAGGCCGGATCGATCTCGGCGGGTTCCGCGCCGGTGGCATCCGCGACGCGCCTCGTCAGGGTCGAGAACTCCATCGTCTTCAGGAAGGCGATCAGCTTCGGGCCGTCCGGCGGCTGCAGCGCAAAATCGCCCAGGCCCTCCTTCACCTCGACATCGTTCTTCAGCGTCACCAGAAGCCGCGAGACGCGCGCCTTGTCGGCGTTCTCGATGATCGATTCGCGCCTTTTGTTCTGCTTGATCTCGGAAGCGCGCGCCAGAAGCGTATCGAGGTCGCCATATTCGGCGAGAAGCTGCGCCGCCGTCTTCGGCCCGATGCCGGGGACGCCGGGCACGTTATCGACCGAATCACCCGTCAGCGCCTGCAAATCGATCATCTTTTCCGGCGGCACGCCCCATTTCTCGATGACTTCGGGGACGCGGATCTCCCGGTCCTTCATCGGGTCGTACATGGTGACCGTCTCGCCGACGAGTTGCATCAAATCCTTGTCGGAGGAGACGATCGTGGTGTCGGCGCCCGCTTCGCAGGCGAGCCGGCAATAGGTGGCGATCAGATCGTCGGCCTCGAAGCCTTCCATTTCGATGCAGGGCAGGCCGAAGGCGCGCGTGGCGTGCCGGATCAGCCCGAATTGCGGGACCAGATCCTCCGGCGGCGCCGAGCGGTTCGCCTTGTATTCGGGGAAAAGCTCGTTTCGGAACGTCTTCGAGGAATAGTCGAAGATGACGGCGAAATGCGTCGGCGTCACCCCCACCGAGGTGTCGCGCGCGTCGCGCAAAAGCTTCCACAGCATGTTGCAGAAGCCGGCGACCGCGCCGATCGGCAAACCGTCGGACTTGCGCGTGAGCGGCGGCAACGCATGATAGGCACGGAAGATGTAGCCCGACCCGTCGACGAGGAAGAGGTGATCGCCTTTCTTCATGGGCTACCGGTAACCCGTGCCACCATGCCTGTCCATGCCAAAGGCGCTCTGCGGAGCAAGCCGCATTTCTCCTGACAAGATGTCATCACGAGCATGTTACAAACTTGTAATTTTCATGCCCTTGAATCGCCATCATCCGGAGACCAGATAGAACCCATCGGCAATTAACGCCGAGTTCGGTAAAGGCTCGTCCCCCGCCTAACCGGACATTGCGGCAGCCTCATCCCCCTCTCCGGGCTGCCGCATCGTTTCGAGTAAGGCCGCCGTGGTTACCCCTCCACCACGGCGGCTCTTTTTGTCTGCGGGGCCCTCGTCAGCCTATCGAAAAAACAGGCCGTACGCCGGTTACGGCGTCTTCGGCATGCCCTTCGGGAGCATGGCGCGTTTCTGTGCGGCGATACGGAAGGGGGCGTTCGGGCCGCCATAGCCGGCATAGCCACCACGGCGCTCGACGATCTCGAAAAAGAAGCCTTCGCCGAAATTGCGGCTGTAGAACTGGAAGAACTCGCCGCCCTCGTCGCGGTCGTAGAGAATGTTCGCCTTGCGAAGCCTGTCGACCAGTCCGGGGGCAAGATCGAGGCGGGCTTCGAGGTCGTCATAGTAGTTGGGCGATATCTCCAGCGGACGGAAACCAAGCCCGGCAAGTCGCGCGGCGGTTTCGAGGATATCGCCGGTGGCGAATGCGATGTGCTGGACGCTGGAGCCGAAACTCTCGGCGACGAAATGGCCGGCAAGCGTCTTGCGGCTTTCGGCGCCGTTCAGGGTCAGCCGCAGCCGGCCGTCGGGGCTCTCGACCACCTGGCTGCGCACCAGCCCCGCCGGATCGACGACATCGACCATTGGCAGCTTCGCCGTCTTGAAGATCGCGGTGTAGAAGAGCAGCCAGGTCAGCATCTCCTCATAGTTCATGGTCTGGGCGACATGGTCGATCCCGACCAGCCCGGCTTCGGGAGCGCCCGGCTCTCCGACCGGCTCGAACTCGACATCCCAGACGTTTGCAAGCGTATCGTCGATGAAATAGATCACGCCGCCGCCGACGCCCCTGATCGCGGGGATGGAAAGCTCGCCGGCACCGCGCTGCTCGGCGAAGGTCTCAGCGCCGAGCGCCCTTGCGCGCGCCACCGTCGCCGCCGCATCCGCCACGCGCAGGCCCACCGCATAGGCGTTGGTGCCGTGGACGAGATAGGAGGAGTGGGCAAAACCCTCCTGGCCGGTGTTGACGACGATGTTGACGCCGCCCGCCTTGCCCTGGCGCCACACGGCGACATCGCGGTTACGATGCTCGGCGGCCAGCGAAAAGCCCATGGCGGAGAGCAGCGCGCCGAGTTCCTCCGCCTCCGTCTCATTGGCCGCGAACTCGATGAACTCGACGCCTTCGACGGCGATGCGGTCCGGCATATCGGGAACGGCGATGCGGATGCCGGGCTCCTCGCGCTTTACCCGGTCCATCAGCGCCACCAGCGAGCGGTGGCCGTCGACGGCGATCGATCTCGGCGAGCCGCCACGGAACTGGTCGTTGAAGATCTCCAGCGACAGCGGCCCGCAATAGCCGGTCGCCGCCACCGCGCGCATGAAATCGGCGACCGGCAGATCGCCTTGTCCCGGCATGTTGCGGAAATGGCGGCTCCAGTAGAGCAGGTCCATGTCGATCAGCGGTGCGTCGGCAAGCTGCACGATGAAGATGCGATCGCCGGGAATGGCGCGTATCGTCTCGACGTCGATCCTGCGCGCCAGCGTGTGGAAACTGTCCAGGATCAGCCCGACCGAGGCATGGTCGGCGCGCCGCACGATCTCCCAGGCATCGCGGTGGTCGTTGATATGCCGGCCCCAGGCGAGCGCCTCGTAGCCGACGCGGATGCCGCGCCTGGCCGCCCGCTCGCCAAGCTCGGCGAAATCCGTCGCCGCGCGGTCGATGCCGCCGAGCGCCAATGGCGAGACATTGGAGCAGATGAGCATCAGGTCGGTGCCGAGTTCGCCCATCACGTCGAACTTGCGCTCCGCCCGGTCGAATGCCTTGGCGCGCTGTGGCTGAGGCATGCCCTCGAAATCGCGGAAGGGCTGGAACAGCGTGATCTCCAGCCCATGGTCGCGCACCATGCGGCCGACCTCGGCCGGCGTCCCGTCGAAGGCCAAAAAGTCCGTCTCGAATATCTCGACCCCGTCGAAGCCGGCGCCTGCGATCGCCGCAAGCTTCTCGCGGAAGTCTCCGCTGATCGATACCGTGGCGATCGACGTCTTCATCGCGCTTCTCCCCGTGCTTTTTGCACGAACCAGTTCGTACATTATGGCGAAGCATGGAGCCAGGCAATGGCCATGCGTCCGGGGTCGATGGATCGTAGATGGCGGAAGGAGAAGCAGGGGCGGGAGCCGGAGCCGGGCGTCCGATCCGTGCCGGTGCGGATATTCAGTCGAGTTTCTCGTTGCGCGTCACGAAACGCAGCACCATATCGACGATATTGCCGCGCAGTGTTTCCAGATTGCCGTCGGCGGCGAGGTCGCGGCCGAAAATTTTGGAGAAGGTCGCGCGGTTGGAAACGTTGAAGAAGCACAGCGCGCTGACCTGCCAGTGAAGCTCCAGCGGGTCGAGGCCCTCGCGAAAAACGCCTTCGACAACGCCGCGCGAATAGATCTCCGCAATATGGTCGATCGCGCGTACATTGAGTTCGCGGATCGCCTCCGACCGGTCGAGATACGCCCCGTGGTGGATATTCTCGATCATCACCATGCGGATGAATTCCTCATGACTCTGGTGATGGTCGAAGGTGAATTCGACAAGCCTGCGTAGCGCCTCGATCGGGGGCAGGCCCTTCGTATCCAGCTTCGCCTCGCCCTCCCGCACAAGGCGATAGGCGTTCTCCAGCGCAGCGACGTAGAGGCTCTCCTTGTCGTCGAAATAGTAGTAGATCATGCGCTTGCTGGCACGGGTGCGCGCGGCGATCTCATCGATGCGGGCGCCCGAAAGGCCGTTCAGTGCGAACTCCTCGGAGGCGATTTCGAGGATATTGCGCCGCGTACCCTCGCGATCGTAGCTACGTGTCGCGCCGCTTCCCGAACCGCTTCCGCCCTTGGACCTGGCCTTCCCGTTCATAGGCTCATCTCTCCGCCGCGGCAGCTCGATTGACAGAACTAACCAGTTCGTACATCATGATTCCAGCTTCGCGGATCATATACCGGTCCGCGTCCGCCGAAGACAAGTACGGCATAGCACGCCGATCGGGGGAGGATCCGGTGGACGAGTTCAGGGAGATGGCGATCGACCGTCTGCGCGCGCTCGCGGGGCACGGCGTGCCGCGGGCCGCCGGCGTCAATGCCGTCCTCAACACCGTCCCCAACACCGTACTTGTCGGGCTCGCCGGCCGTGGCATACAGGCTTCCCGGTCGCCGATCATGCATGAGCGCGAGGGTGCCCGGCTCGGCATCCCCTTCCGATATGTGCTGATCGATTTCGACGCGCTCGGCCTGAAGGATTCCGGCATCGGCGCCGTGGTTCGCGCCGCCGCGGAACTGGGTTTTGCCGGGCTCAATATCACGCATCCCTTCAAGCAGACCGTCATTCCCGCGCTGGACGAACTGTCGCCCGAGGCCGAATCGATCGGCGCGGTGAACACCGTAGTCATACGGGACGGGCGATGCTTCGGCCACAACACCGATAGCTGGGGTTTTGCCGAGAGCCTGCGGCAGGCCCGGCCGGCGCTTCCCATCGGGCGCGTCGTGCAGTTCGGCGCCGGCGGCGCGGGCGCCGCGGTCGCCCATGCGCTCGACGGTCTCGGCGTCGGCGAACTCGTCATCGTCGACCGGTCGCCGGAACGCGCCGAGGCGCTGGCCGACCGGCTCGGGCGGCACTCGAGCCATGCCTTCAAGGCATCGCAGGCCGTCGAGGAAAAGCTCGAATGGGCCGAGGGCATCGTCAACGCGACGCCGGTCGGCATGGCGAACTATCCGGGCACGCCCTTTTTGCCAGAACTTCTGTCGGCGCAGCACTGGGTGGCCGACATCGTCTATTTTCCGGAGGATACGGAACTGCTGCGCGTCGCGCGGGCGACCGGGTGCCGGACGGTGCCGGGTTCGGGAATGGCGGTTTATCAGGCCGTCCGGGCCTTCGAACTGTTCACCGGCGCGCGGCCGGACGCAAGCACAATGACGGAGCATTTCCGCGCGGCCTGAGACATCAACGCGCCTCGGCGCATTCACCGGAGCATCGCTCCAACCAAGGGAGGAAAAACAATGAAACTGACACGCAGACAGACCCTGATAGCAGGCGGCCTCCTGGCGGCCTCGACCGCTCTTCCGGCGCTCGCGGCGGACAAGCCGAAGCTGCGCTTTTCGGCCGTCTTCTCCGACCAGGATATCCGGGCGGAGATGATGAAGAAATTCTCCGACGCCATAAAGGACGATTTCGACTACGAAGGCTATTATGGCGGCACGCTGTTCAAGCAGGGCACCGAACTCGTCGCGCTGCAACGCGGCAATCTGGAGTTGAGCAATATCGCGCCCCAGGATTTTTCCAAGCAGATGCCCGAATGGTCGATCGTCACGGCGGCCTATGTCTTCCGCGACACCGACCATCTGAAGAAGTTCTTCGCCAGTGAAATGGGCGAGGCCCTCAAGAAAAGGACCGAGGAACAACTCCATGTGCGCGTTCTCGGCCCGACCTATTTCGGCGTTCGCCAGGTGGGACTGAAGCCCGACAAGAAGATCAACACGCCCGCCGACATGGCCGGCATCAAGCTCAGGATGCCGGGCGGCGAAGCCTGGCAGTTCCTCGGCAAGTCGCTCGGCGCCAACCCGGTCGCGATGGCTTATGCGGAGGTCTATACGGGGCTGCAGACGGGTGCGATCGACGGGCAGGACAACCCGCTCCCCAACGTCCAGAACATGAAGTTCTATGAAGTGATGTCGCAAATCGTGCTGACTTCGCATCTGGTCGGTTTCGATCTCCTGACCGTTTCCAGCAAGACCTGGAACGCCATGTCGCCCGAACTGCAGAAGAAATTCCAGAAGGCGGCGGACGACGCCATCGACTGGAGCACCGGCCAGCATCTGGCGCGCGAGAAGGAACTGGCTTCCTCCTTCGAGAAAAAAGGCCTGAAGATCTACAAGCCGGACGTCGACGCTTTCCGTGCATACGCGCAGAAGACGTATCTCGCCTCCGATCTTGCCAAATCCTGGCCCGCGGGCATGCTCGACAAGATCAACGCGCTCTAGGACGATCGGGCCGGAAGGATCAGCCTTCCGGCCTTTATGGACCGGAGCCTGTGCCGGCCCGTGCATGGCATGAATCCCGATCGCGGAGAACGACGATGAATCCCCGAGCGCGCCATATCGGCTCCCGGCTCTACAAATGCGGCGAGTTTATTCTCACCGCCATGCTGGCCGTGATGTTCTTCGCGTTCCTTTTCCAGATCGCCGCACGCTACCTCTTCAACTGGCCGACGGGATGGACCAACGAACTTTCCGCCATTCTGTGGATCTGGCTGGTGCTATGGGGCGCGTCCTTCGTGGTGACCGAGCAGGAGGAGATGCGCTTCGACCTGATCTATGCCGCCGTCGGGCCGAAAATGCGCCGCGTCATGTTCCTCATCTCGGCCGCCGCGCTTCTCGTGCTCTACGGAATGTCGTTTCCGGCGGTCGTCAGCTACGTCACCTTCATGAAGGTCGAAAGCAGCGCCTATATGAACATCCGCTTCGACTGGCTCTACTCCATCTATATCGTCTTCGTGATCGCCATCATCGTCCGTTACCTGTGGCTCGGCTGGCGGGTGTTGCGGGGCGAGGCGCCGGAAGAATTCGATCCGACCGAGGCGGGGTCGGGCCTATGAATTTCGCCGACCCCTTCGCGATTACGATCTTCGCGATCACCGCGCTCGCGCTTCTCGGCCTGCCGATCGGACACGCCATGATCGCCGCCTCCATCCTCTATTTGTGGATGTCGGGGCTCGACATGGGCACCGCCGCCGAACAGATCCTCAACGGGATGTATTCCAACTACATCATCCTGGCCGTGCCGCTTTTCATCCTCGCCGCCGAATTGATGAATATCGGCTCGATGACCGACCGCCTCATGATCTTCTGCAACGCCTTCGTCGGCCGCTTCCGCGGCGGACTGGCGCAGGTCAACGTCCTCCAGAGCATCATCTTTGCGGGCATGTCCGGATCGGCCATCGCGGATGCGGCCGGCTCCGGCAAGATCATGCAGAAGCTGATGACGGCGGACGGCAAATATCCACCGAGCTACGCGGCGGCGCTGACGGCCGCCACCGCCGTCATCGGACCGATCATCCCGCCTTCCATCCCGATGATCGTCTATGCGCTCGTCTCCGATGCATCGATCGGCTATCTGTTCCTCGGCGGCGTCATACCCGGGCTGCTGATGGCTGGCATGCAGATGGCCCTCGTCGCCATCGACGCGCGCCGCAAGGGCTTTCCGGTCGAGCCGCCGACGCCGATCAGGGAACTGCCCGGCATCACCTTGCGCGCCTTCCCGGCGCTGATGATGCCGGTCGTGCTTCTCGGAGGCATCTATACCGGCGTGACCACGCCGACCGAGGCCGCCGCCGTCGCCGCCGCCTACGCACTTGTCATTTCCGTCATCTTGTACCGCAGCGTCAGCTTTGCCGATTTCTACGAATCGGTCCGGACGAGCGCACACACCACCGCCTCCATCGGCATGCTGATCGCCGGCGCGCTGGTCTTCAACTATGTGGTGACCGTCGAGAACATCCCCCAGCATCTCAGCGTCCTGCTGTCGAGCTGGCATCTCTCGCCGACGATGTTCCTGATTCTGGTCAACATCATCCTCCTGTTCCTCGGCTGCCTTCTGGAAGGCACGACGATCATCCTCGTCATCCTGCCGGTCTTCATCCCGACCGCGCACGCGCTCGGCATCGATCTCGTGCATTTCGGCGTGATGTGCGTCGTCAACATCATGCTCGGTCTGGTGACGCCGCCATATGGCCTGCTTCTCTTCATCATGGTGCGCATCGCCGACGTGCCGATGCGCGACCTCGTGCGCGACGTGCTGCCGTTCATCGGCACGATGATCGTGTCGCTCATTATCATCACCTTCTTCCCCGAGACGGTCCTGTGGCTGCCGCATCTCTTCGGCTACCAGGGCGGGTGAGACGGGAAATACCGGAGTCCATGAAAGTGTCGAAGCCGATATTTGTCCTCAACGGACCGAATTTGAACCGCCTCGGCACGCGCGAGCCGGAAATATACGGGAAGATCACGCTGGCGGAGATCGAGGCGATGTGCCGGGAGGCGGCCGGCGGCCGGCCGCTCCGGTTCCATCAGTCGAACGCGGAGCACCAGCTTATCGACTGGGTGCATGAAGCGATCGACGAGGGCGCCGGCATCCTGATCAATCCGGCCGGGCTGACCTTCCGGTCGATCCCGCTGCTCGATGCGCTGAAGATGTTTTCCGGCCCGATCATCGAGTTCCACATCTCGAATATCCACCGGCGCGAGGAAATCTATCACCGCTCGCTGGTCTCGGGCGTCGCCACGGCCGTGCTCGCGGGGCTGGGACCACGCGGCTATCCGATGGCCGTAAAGGCGCTCATCGGCATGATCGAGGCCGCGTAGACCGGAGGCAGGCCTCTCAGATATCGAGATTGGCGACGGACAACGCGTTTTCCTGGATGAACTCGCGGCGCGGTTCCACATCGTCGCCCATCAGCCTCGAAAACAGCGAATCCGCGTTCACCGCGTCGTTGACCCTGACCTGCAGCAGCGAACGCGCGGCCGGGTCGAGCGTCGTCTCCCAAAGCTGCTCGGCGTTCATTTCGCCGAGCCCCTTGTAGCGCTGCATGGTCAGCCCCTTGCGGCCGGTGGCGAAGACCGCCTCCAGAAGCTTCATCGGGCCGGTGATGGTCTCCACGTTCTCCCTGCGCCTGAGGATGGCGGGCTTTTCGTAGATGTCTTCGAGGCGCGACGCATAGCGGTCGAGCGCGCGTGCGTCGGCCGAGCCGACCAGCGCCGCGTCGAGCATGGCGATCTCTTTCACGCCGCGCACGGTACGCTCGAAAACATAGCCGCCCGTGCCCTCGTTGGACGGGTTGACCCGGCCCTGCCAGCCGCGCTCCGTATCGTCGGCGATCATGTCGAGCCTTTCCGCGACACGCTTGGCGATGGCTTCCGCCGACCCCGGATCGGAAAGCAACTGAGCATTCAGTCCGCCGACGATCGCCGCCTGCTCCACGACCGGACGATTGTAGCGCGAATGCAGGCCGTTGATAAGCGACCGCACGGCAAGCGCGTCGTCGACCACGGCACGCAAATCCTGTCCCGCCCGCACCTCGCCCGAGGCGAGTTGCAGCCCGGCTTCCTCAAGTCCGGTGCCTATAAGGTAATCCTCGAAAGCCTGCTCGTCCTTGATATATTGCGCGCTCTTGCCGCGCGTGACCTTATAGAGCGGCGGCTGGGCGATATAGAGATGCCCGCGCTCGATCAGTTCCGGCATCTGGCGGAAGAAGAAGGTCAAAAGCAGCGTGCGGATATGGGCGCCGTCGACATCGGCGTCCGTCATGATGATGATCTTGTGGTAGCGCAGCTTGTCGGCGTTGAACTCGTCCTTGCCGATCGACGTCCCGAGCGCCGTGATCAGCGTACCGATCATCTCGGAGGAGAGCATGCGGTCGAAGCGGGCGCGCTCGACGTTCAGGATCTTGCCGCGCAGCGGCAGGATCGCCTGGTTCTGGCGCGAACGGCCGCCCTTGGCCGAGCCGCCGGCCGAGTCGCCCTCGACGATGAAGATTTCGGACTTCGCCGGATCGCGCTCCTGGCAGTCGGCGAGCTTGCCCGGCAGCGAGGTGATGTCGAGCGCCCCCTTGCGGCGGGTCAGTTCGCGCGCCTTGCGCGCCGCTTCGCGCGCCGCTGCCGCCTCGATGATCTTGCCGATCAGCACCTTGGCTTCGGCGGGGTGCTCTTCCAGCCACGCGCCGAGTTCCTCGTTGAGGAGGCTCTCGACCACCGGACGGACCTCGGAGGAGACCAGCTTGTCCTTGGTCTGCGAGGAAAATTTCGGGTCCGGAACCTTTACCGACAGCACCGCCGACAACCCCTCGCGGCTGTCGTCGCCGGTAAGCGACACCTTTTCCTTCTTGGTCAGGCCCGAGCTTTCCGCGTAGCCCGTCATCTGGCGCGTCAGCGCACCGCGGAAGCCGGCCAGATGCGTGCCGCCGTCGCGTTGCGGGATGTTGTTGGTGAAGGCCAGCACGTTCTCGTGATAGCTGTCGTTCCACCACATGGCGACCTCGACCGTGATGCCGTCGCGCTCGCGGGAGATGAAAATCGGCTCGGCGATCAGAGGCTTCTTCGCCTTGTCGAGATATTTGACGAATTCGACCAGCCCGCCTTCGTAATGCAGTTCCTGCTGCTTCAGATCGGCATGGCGCCGGTCGGTCAGCACGATGCGCACGCCGGAATTCAGGAAGGCGAGTTCGCGCAGCCGATGCTCCAGCGTCGAATAGTCGAACTCCAGCATGGTGAAGGTTTCGGGCGAGGGCAGGAAGGATACTTCCGTGCCGGTTTCGCCGCCCGCGTCACCCGTCTCCCTCAGCGGCGCATCGGCGACGCCATGCGTGAACGACATCTCGTGGATGCGGCCCTTGCGGCGGATCTTGAGCTTCAGCCAAACCGACAGCGCGTTGACGACCGATACGCCGACGCCGTGCAGGCCGCCCGAGACCTTGTAGGAATTCTGGTCGAACTTACCGCCGGCATGAAGCTGGGTCATGATGACTTCGGCGGCCGAGATGCCCTCGCCGGTATGGATGGCCGTCGGGATGCCGCGGCCGTTGTCGGTGACCGTGCAGGAGCCGTCCGGGTTGAGTGTCACCGTCACGATATCCGCGTGGCCGGCCAGCGCCTCGTCGATGGCGTTGTCGACCACCTCATAGACCATGTGATGCAGGCCGGAGCCGTCATCCGTGTCGCCGATATACATGCCGGGCCGCTTGCGCACCGCATCGAGGCCCTTGAGGACCTTGATGGAATCGGCGCCATATTCGGCCGGTTCGCCGGGGAGGATTTCGGGCGTCTCGTTCATGTAGATCTTTCGTCTGAGAGCTTTCGGGCCGGTGCCTGAAGAAGGCACCGAATCATGCAGATCACGGTACCTTGAATATAGGCATTTCCGGCCGTTTTTCCAAATTCTCCGGGCTTTCTCCCGCCTGCTTGGCGCGCCCGCAATTCGTATAAGGGGTTTTGACCGGAAACGCGATTCAGGCTAGTGATTTCCGTGATGGGGATGGAGTTCCCCGATAACCGCCGAAAGGCTGATGACTCCTGCCATGGCGCGCTGCGTCGGCGGGAGCATTGCCAACCCTCTCCGCAGCAGCAGCCGATTATCGTACGGAGAGGAGAAGCGCGGATGAATTTCCTGATCGTCTTCATGGGCGCCGGCGTGGGCGGCGCCATGCGCCACGGCGTCAACTCGCTCGGCATGCGGCTTTTGGGCACCGGCTTTCCCTATGCGACGCTGACGGTCAACATCGTCGGCTCGCTGGCGATGGGCCTTCTTGCCGGCTGGTTTGCGCAGAAGGGCGCCGCAAGCCAGCATCTCCGGCTGTTCCTGATGACGGGCATCCTCGGCGGCTTCACCACCTTCTCCTCGTTCTCGCTCGACATCGTGGCCCTTTGGGAACGCGGTGCCGTGGCGCTCTGTGCGCTCTATGCGGCACTCTCCGTCATCGTCGCGATCGGCGCGCTGTTCTTCGGCCTGTGGATGATGCGGCAATATTCCTGACGCCATCGCCCGTTGCCTGCCATGGACGCACCAGACCGGCATGCCTACATTCTGCGGGAACACGGGAAATCGACATGGACGCTCACCCCGCCCCTTTCGTGCCGCCGGCGCCGAAACCGCGCACCTCGCCGCCCTCTACCCTGGAGATGATCCGCATCGTCTACAGGAACCCGCTCGAATTGTGGGGCGAGCCTTCCTACAACGAAAAATGGATTTCCGTCTCGTCGATCGGCGGACCGCTTCTGATTGCCAACGATCCGGGGCTTATCCGCCGCGTGCTGGTCGAGAACGCGAAGAACTACAGGATGGCGCGAGTGCGCCAGAAGATTCTGCGGCCGATCCTGCGCGACGGGCTGCTGACGGCGGAAGGCGAGGTGTGGCGGCGCTCGCGCAAGGCGATGGCGCCGGTCTTCACGCCGCGCCACATCCATGGCTTCGCCCAGCCGATGCTGAAGCGAGCCGAGGAATTCGCAACACGTTACGAGGAGGGCGGCACCACCGACCTCGCGCGCGACATGACGATGCTGACCTACGATATCCTCGCCGAGACGCTGTTTTCCGGCGAGATCGCGGGCGAGGCCGGCAGCTTCGCCAAACAGGTCGACCGGCTGTTCGAGACGATGGGCCGCGTCGATCCGCTCGACCTTCTGGGCGCGCCCGACTGGCTGCCGCGCATCACCCGCCTGCTCGGGCGCAATTCGCTCGCCTTCTTCCGCCGCATCGTCGCCGAGACGATGGAAATGCGCCGGCAAAGGATGGCGCGCGATCCGGGCGGAACGCCGGAGGATTTCCTCACCCTGCTCTTGCGCGCGGAAGGCCCGGACGGGCTGACGCGCGCCGAGATCGAGGACAACATCATCACCTTCATCGGCGCCGGCCACGAGACCACGGCGCGCGCGCTCGGCTGGATGCTCTATTGCCTCGCCGAAAGCCCGTGGGAGCGCGAGCCGATCGAAAAAGAGATCGATGCCGTGATGGCAAGCGGCGCCGGCCCGGCCGAATGGCTCGAGAGGATGCCGCTCGCTCGCGCCGCCTTCGAGGAGGCGCTGAGGCTCTATCCGCCGGCGCCTTCGATCAACCGAGAGGCGGTTGAAGACGATGCCTATCAGGACCTCGTCATCCCCAGGGGCACGCAGGTGCTGGTCATGCCGTGGACGATCCATCGCCACAGGGCGCTGTGGGACAATCCCGAGGCATTCATCCCGGCGCGCTTCGCGCCCGGTGCGCGAGAGAAGATCGACCGCTTCCAGTATCTGCCTTTCGGCGCCGGGCCTCGCGTCTGCATCGGCGCGAGCTTCGCCATGCAGGAGGCGATGATCGCGCTCGGCGTTTTGATGTCGCGCTACCGCTTCGACACGGTTGCGGAGACGAAGCCGTGGCCGGTGCAGAAGCTGACGACCCAGCCCGAGGGGGGCCTGCCGATGCGGGTCACACGGCGGTAGGCTTACGCGCCTTCGCTGCCTCTCAAAAAGTCTTTGCCCCATTGATGGGCAGCCGCACGCCGTAGAGCGAACTCGTGCCGCAGATATAGAGATAGTTGCGCTTGTCGCCGCCGAAGCAGACATTCGCGACCACTTCCGGCACATGGATCTTGCCGATCAGCGTGCCGTCCGGATGGTAGCAGTGGACGCCGTCGGCGGCACTGGTCCAGATACGGCCCTCCGTGTCGAGGCGGAAGCCGTCGAACAGGCCGTTCGTGCATTCGGCGAAGACCTCGCCGCCTGAAAGCTTGCCGTTGTCACCCACCTTGAAGCAGCGGATATGGGCCGGCCCGTTCTCGACATGGGTCCGGCCGGTATCAACGATGTAGAGAAGCTTCTCGTCCAGCGAGAAGGCCAGCCCGTTCGGCTTGACGAAATCGTCGGTCATTTTCGCGACTTCGCCGCTCTTCGGATCGACGCGATAGACATGGCTGCCGTCCTGCTCGGAATCGGATTTGTGGCCTTCATAGTCCGAATCGATGCCGTAGGTCGGATCGGAAAACCAGGTGCTGCCGTCGGATTTCACGATCACGTCGTTGGGACTGTTCAGCCGCTTGCCGTTATAGCGGTCGGCGACCGTCGTCACCGTGCCGTCGAACTCGGTGCGCGAGACCCGGCGGGTGCCGTGTTCGCACGACACCAGCCGCCCCATGCGGTCGACCGTGTTGCCGTTGGAATAGTTGGAGGGGTGCCTGAAGACGCTGACCGAGCCGTCGCATTCGTCGTAGCGCAGCATGCGGTTGTTGGGGTTGTCCGACCAGATCAGGCAGCGGCCGGCCGGGAAATAGGCCGGGCCTTCCGCCCAGCGGCAGCCGGTGAAGAGCTTGTCCAGATGCGCGGTCGGGTTGAACAGGCCGTTGAAGCGCTTGTCGATGATTTCAAAAGGATTTTCCGGCAATTGTACCTCCCGGTATCGGTTATGTTCAGCGGCTCGCCGGCGCCCGTCCGTAGAGCAGCAGCATGATGACGATGACGACGCCGTAGATGACCTGGCGGCCGGCTTCGGGAATTTGCATCACCGAGAGGATGGACTGCAAGAGCGTGATGAGGATCGCGCCGGCAACCGTACCGAGATAAGAGCCGCGTCCGCCGAGGATCGAGGTGCCGCCGAGCACCACGGCGGCGATCGCCGGCAAGAGGTAGACGTCGCCCATGGACTGCGCCGCCTTGGACGAATAGCCGGCAAGGAGCACGCCGCCGAAGGCCGCCAGCCCGCCCGCAATGGCGAAGGCGATGACGAGGATGTGGCGTGTGTCGATGCCCGACAGATAGGCGGCGCGCTCGCTGTTGCCGATGCCGTAGACGGCGCGCCCGAAGGTGGTGCGCGTCAACAGGAACACCGCGCCGGCGCCGACGACCGCCCAGACGAGCACGGCGTTGGGAACGCCGGGGATGAGGAAGCCGGTGGCGATATAGCGCATCGCTTCCGTCGCCTCGTCCTGGGGCGAGAAACCACCCGTATAGACCACCATCAGCCCTTGCGCGACCGCGTTGGTGGCAAGCGTGACGATCATCGCAGGGATGCGCAAATAGGCCACACCGATGCCGTTCACGATGCCGATGGCCACCCCGCACAGGATGCCGAAGGGGATGGCGAGCGCCACGCCGACGGGTCCGTAGGCGGCCGCCGCACAGGCCATCATGGCGCCGGTGGTGATCGTCCACGGAGACGAAAGATCGATCTGGCCGAGCAGGATGACCAGCATGGCGCCGGTCGCGATGACGCCGAGGAAGGAGGCGACCTTCAGTTGCAGCAGAAGATAATCGAGATGCAGGAAATTCGGAGAATAGATGCTCCCCACCAGAAGCAGGAGCACGATGCAGCCGAAGGCCGTGGCCACGGCGGGATCGATGCGCCGCCACAGCGCTTGCCTGTTCGACCTCTGCCTGCCCGATGACGAGATTTCGCTCATGTGAACCAGTCCAGCTTGTTGCGGACGCGAAGCAGCGCGAACGCGCCAAGGCTGACGGCGATCAGGAGGACGACCCCCTGGAACAGCGGCTGCCACAGCGGGTCGAGGTCGAAGACGAAGAGAAGATCGCCGATCGCGCGGAAGGCGAGCGCGCCGAACACCGCGCCGATGGCGCTGCCGGTGCCGCCGTAGAGCGAGACGCCGCCGAGAACGACGGCGGCGATGGAAAACAGCGTATAGGCGTTGCCGCTCGCCAGCGCCGCTTCGCCCGTATAGGTGAAGAAGGTCAGGAACAGCCCGCCGATGCCGGCAAGCAGGCCGGCCAGCGTATAGGTCAGGAACTTGGCGCGGCGGATCGGCATTCCCGACATGTAGGCCGCCGCTTCAGACGAGCCGGTGGCGTAGGCGGCGCGGCCCATCACCGAGCGGCTGAACGGCACCCAGACAAGGAGGACGACCGCCACGAGCACCAGCAGGCTCACCGGGACCACGCCCCAGATCTTGCCGGTCAGGAAGTCGGCCAGATCCTCGTTGACGCCGCCGCCGGGGAAGGGACGCAGCAGGAGAGCGATGCCGAAAAAGATGGCGCCGGTGGCGATGGTGGTCACGATCGGCTGCAGCCGTCCGTAGATGACGATCAGGCCGTTGACCGCGCCGCATGCCAGCCCCGCGAGCAGTACGCCGACGATGCCGAGCGCCGTCTCCAGCGGCGTGCCGACCACGATCCACGAGGCAAGGCAGTTGGTCAGGATGAAGATCATGCCGACCGAAAGGTCGATGCCGGCGGTGATGACCACCAGCGCCTGCGCCATGGCCACGAAGGCGAGCAGCACCCCCTTGTTCGCCGCCGTCTGCACGACATTGGCGGTGAAGCCGGCGGGATGGTTGGAGACGTAGATGGTGAACATCACCACGAAGGTGACGAAGGCGAAAAGCGTGCCGCGCTGCTCGGCGACCCAGTATTTCCAGTCCTTCATGCGCCCGCCACCCGCGTCCGATCCACGCTTGCTTCCTCGACGTTGAGCGCGCTGGCGATCAGCGCGTGTTCGGTGATCTCCTCGCCAGCCAGTTCACGGTGGATGCCGCCGTCATACATGACCAGGACACGGTCGCAGCAGCCGATCAACTCGTCGTAGTCGGTCGAATAGAAGACGATCGCGGCGCCCTCGTCGGCGAGCTTGCGCAAGAGTTGGTAGATCTCCTGCTTGGTGCCGACATCGATGCCGCGGGTCGGGTCGTTGAGCAGGATGATGCGCGGCCGGTTCATCAGCCATTTGGCGATGACGATCTTCTGCTGGTTGCCGCCGGAAAGCGCGCCGGCCGGAATGTCGGTGCCGGCCGTCTTGATCGCAAGCAGGCGGATCATCTCGTCGATATGGCTTTTCTCGGCAGTCCCGTCGATGATCCCGCCGCGCGACACGCGGTCGAGTGCGGCGAAGGAAAGATTGTCGCGCACGCTCATCGGCAGGAGCAGGCCTTCGGTCTTGCGGTCCTCAGGGATGAGCGCCATGCCGATCTCGCCCCGCTTGGCCTGCCGGGGGCTGCCGATCCCGACCGGCTGGCCCTCGATGAGCACTTGGCCGCTCACGCCGCGCAGGACACCGAAGAGGGCAAGCAGAAGCTCGCGCTGGCCCTGCCCGTCAAGCCCGCCGAGGCCGATCACCTCGCCGGCGCGCACGGAAAACGAGATGTCCCTCAACTGGTCCGTCCAGGCGAGATGCCGGCATTCGACGACCGGCGGCTTCTCCGACAAAACCGGCGGCGTCTTGGCAGGAAAGACGTTCGAATATTCGCGGCCGATCATCATCTCCACGATCTCGTTGCCGGACTTCGTTCCGGTGGCGAAACTGGCGACGTTGCTGCCGTTGCGGAAGACCGTGCACATATCCGCCAGTTCGGCAATCTCGTGCATGCGGTGCGAGATGTAGAGCAGTGCCAGCCCCTCTTCGCGCAGCCGCTTCAGGACCGAGAAAACCTTCGATACGTCGGAGGCGGTGAGCGCGGAGGTCGCCTCGTCGAGGATGAGGATGCGCGGCTTGCGGGCGAGCGCCTTGGCGATCTCGACCATCTGCCGTCGCGACAGCGGCAGGTCCTTGACCAGCGCTTGCGGATGGATGTCGGCCGCGCCGGCGCGGGCCAGCGCCTCCTTGGCGATGGCGCGCTGCTTCCTGCGGTCGATCATGCCGAAGCGCTTCGGCGGATTGGAGATGACGATGTTGTCGGCGACCGAAAGGTGCGGGATGAGCGACAATTCCTGGAAGACGCAGACGATGCCGGCATCGTTGGCCGCCGCCGGCGAGGCGAAGGATATCTCCTTGCCGTCGAGCATCATGCGGCCCGCGTCGGGTTCGACGACACCCGACATGATCTTGATGAGCGTCGATTTGCCGGCGCCGTTCTCGCCGAGGATGCCGTGAATCTGTCCGGCATTGACCGTCAGTTCGGCGCCGTCGAGAGCGCGCACGCCGCCATAGCGTTTCGACACGCCTTCCATCCGGAAAAGCGGAACGGCCCGGCTCATTCATTCCTCCCGGCACGCGACGGCGCCGCGGAAAGCATACCACGGCGCCGCAAAGACTGGCCTCAATTTACTGGTTTTCCTTCGTCTGGCCCATGATTTCCTGGGCCGAGAAGTTGATCTTGCAGGACGGGAAGGAATTGCCGACGAAGAAATTGTCGGACTGGTCGGGGAAGAAGTCCCGGCCTGCCTTCATGTCCGGATAGGAGGCGACCGCGAGCGGAAGCTTGATCTCCTGCGGGATCACCTGACCTTCCAGCGCCGCGATCGCCGTCTTGATCGCGACGGCCACCTGGGCGGGGCCGGAGCCGGCCGACGTGCATTTCAGGCCCTGATCGGCGTACTTCTTGCAGAATTTACGAAAGCCGTTCTCGGTCTCGCCCCCGAACGGAACCATCTTGTGCTTGGCGTCGAGCATCGCCTGCACCACGCCGGTATCGCCGCCCTGGGCAGTGATGCCGTCGAACGGGCCGTTGGTGGCGATCGCGTCGGCCGACACTTTCTGGGCGACACCGTCGTCCCATTTGCCCATCACCTCGGTCACATTCCACTTCTTGCCGGAGGCGTCGAGAACCTTGTGGATGCCGGCATGACGATCGGTGTCGACCGAGGTGCCGGCGACGCCGCGCACTTCGAGGATCTTGCCGCCGTTCGGCACCTTGTCGACGAGCCACTTGCCCCACAATTCGCCGAGGCCTTCCTGGTCGACATTGACGTTGATGGCGTCTTTCGTGTCGAGGATGTTGTCGAATGCGACGAGGACGACGCCGGCTTCCTTGGCGCGCTTGATGACGCGGCCGAAGGCGGTCGGGTTCTGCGCGTCGGTGACGATGGCGTCGTAGCCGGAATCGATGAAGTTGTTGATCGCCGAAATCTGCGCGGGCACGTCCTCGCCGGTGGAGACGACCTTGAATTCCTTCAGCTTGGCCTTCACGTCAGGCTGTGCCGCATAGGCCTTCGCGGTCTGGATCATCTGGATACGCCATGTGTTGGCAATATAGCCGTTGGCGAGTGCGATGCGGAACGGGCCTTTCTTGGCCTCATACTGCATGAACTGCGTGTCGGCCGACCACGGCGCGAAGCAGTCGGGCTCCGCACCCGGACCCGACACTATTTTTGGCGCCGCGAATGCCGCCGAACTCATCAGGACTACGGCCGCGGCGGCAAGAACGCCGCCCGAAAATCTCTTCATGATTTCATTCCTCCCGGTTCGATAGAATAATCAGATGCTGCAGGCACGTCGCAATCCGCCCGGAGGCCCTGTGATCGGGCTCCATCGGACGGACAACGGCAGCCGAGGCCGCGCCGATCGTCCGGACGCGGCGGGATCGATATCTCTTCTCAGCCTGACGCAAGGGAACGGTAGCGCTACCAATAAATCTTGTAAAGACGTGCGAACGCCAATCTGGCGGGCCGGCGACCGGCGATCGCTTCCAGCGCCATGGCGATCGCACGGCGCCCCATCTCTATCTGGCGGGTGGGCGCATCAGCGCCTCGTGCTTTCGCGGACGATGAGTTCGAAGCCGAGGTCGACGACCGGTTCGGCGGGGCGGCGGCCGGCGATCGCTTCCAGCGCCATGGCGATCGCACGGCGCCCCATCTCATAACGATAGGTGCGCAGGCTGGTGAGGGAAGGGTATGCGATCTGCATCATTTCAAGGTCGTTGAAGCCGGCGATGCCGATCTCCGAAGGGACCGCCCTGCCCTGGCGGTGACACTCGAAAAGCGCGCCGAGCGCCATGTCGTCATTGTTGCAGAAGGCGGCGTCGAGCGCCGGCGCCTTGGCCAAAGCCTCCCGAAAGAGCTCGCTGCCTGTCGTCACGCTCGAAGGCCGCACCGTGGTCGTGACGAGACGCTCGTCGAAGAGGCCCGCTTCCTCCATCGCGGCGCGATAGCCCGCCAGCCGACGCTCGGAGCGCGGGTCCATGCGCGCGCCGATGAAGGCGACCCGGCGATAGCCGGCTTCGATGAGGTGCCGGGTGGCCGCCCGGCCTCCCTCATAGTGCGAAAAGCCGATCATCATATCGACCGGATCGGGGCCGGTCTCCATGATCTGGACGACCGGGCAATCGGCTCTTTCCAGAAGCGCGGTCGCCGCCGGGCTCTGGTCGATACCCGAGACGATCAGCGCCGACGGTCTCTGGCTCAGGAAGGTCTGGAGCAGTTCCTCTTCGGCTTCCTGCGAATAATGCGTGTTGCCGATCTGAACCTGAAGATGGTTCTGGTCCAGCCCTTCATAGATGCCGCGCACGACATCGGCGAAGACGTTGTTGGTGAGCGAGGGAACGAGCACGCCGATCACGTCGGCACGGGCGGAAGCCAGCGCGCGGGCGTTGCGGTCGGGCACGTAGCCGAGCTCATCGACGACAGCCATGATCTGCCGCCTGAGCCGGGGCGAGACACGTTCCGGCTCGCGCAGGGCGCGCGAGACCGTTATCGCCCCGACGCCGGCCTTCGACGCCACGTCGGCGATGGTCGGGCGACCGCCGCCCCGCCGCGAACGCGCCTTCACGCCGGCGGTCACGGGCGGCACGGCTTTGTCGACGCGAAGAAACGGCGCGCGCTTTTCTCTTTTTTCCGCTCCATCCCTCCCCTCCTCATCCGCTTCATCGTCAAGAACCGGTTCCCCTCAATAGGTCGTGCGCCTCTCCTCGCTCGGCGGCCGGCCGAACTGAAGCCGGTAGCTTTGCGCGAAATAGGAATGCGACGTGAAGCCGGTGGCGATCGCCACGTCCAGGATCGGCAAATTTGTCTGCCGCAGCAATTCGCGCGCCCGCTCCAGCCTGAGCCGCATATAGTAGCGCCCGGGCGTCATGTTGAGGTGCCGCAGGAAAAGCCGCTCGACCTGCCGCACCGAAAGGCCCGCCGCCTTGGCGAGTTGTACCGCCGAGAAGGGCTCGTCGAGATTGTCGGCCATCAATTCGACGATCTTCCTCAGCTTCTCCGACTTGCCGGTCAGGTCGCGCTCCGGCCCGACACGCTGGCGGTCGCCGGCGGAGCGGATACGCTCGTGCTGGAACTGGTTGGCGACCTCGTTGGCGAGGCTGGCGCCGAAATCGGCGCGCACGATCTCCAGCATCAGGTCGATCGATGTGGTGCCGCCGGCACAGGTATAGCGCTTGCGGTCGATCTCGAAGACGTTGCCCGTGCATTCGATCTCGGGAAAGCGCTCCTTGAAGCCGGCGCGGTTCTCCCAATGGATAGTGCAGCGATGGCCCTCGAGCTGCCCCGCCTCGGCGAGCAGGTAGGAGCCGACCGACAGCGCGCCGAGCGTCGCGCCCCGCCTGCCGAGGCTTCTGAGCGCACCCAGCACCTTCGACTTTCCCGGAAACTCGGTCGTAAGCCCGACGCAGACGAAAAGGATGTCCATTTGCGGAACATCGTTGATCGAATAGTCGATCTTAATCGGCAGGCCATTGGAGGCCATCACCGCTTCGCCATCGGCGGAGACCGTCGTCCAGCCGTAATAGTCGCGACCAAGCTGCCGATTCGCCGAGCGGACGGTATCTATCGCCGCAGCGAGCGAGAACATCGAAAACTTGTCGACGAGCAGGAAAGCGAACTGACGGTTAGTCTGGCTCTGGTCGGGCATGGATTGCGCTTCTACAGGGCGGATGGACAATTGTTAACGGCAGTCGGCAATCGGCAATCGGCAATCGGGGGGATCATATCCCTCGCAGCATACGCTTTCCCGACTGCCCACTGCCGACTGTCCATTGCCGTCCTCCTCAAAACGCCGGCGGCTCCATCCCCGCCGAGCGGTAGGCGGAGACGAGCGTGTTCACCATCAGCATGGCGATGGTCATCGGCCCGACGCCGCCGGGAACCGGCGTGATGGCGCCGGCGATATTCTCGGCAACGGCGTGCTCGACATCGCCGACAAGCCTTGTCTTGCCTTCGCCGCGCTCCGGTGCGGGGATACGGTTGATGCCGACATCGATGACGGTGGCGCCCGGCTTGATCCATTCGCCCTTGATCATCTCCGGGCGGCCGACGGCGGCGACGAGGATGTCGGCGCGGCCGACCACAGAGGCGAGGTCCCGCGTACGGCTATGCGCGATGGTGACGGTGCAGTCGGCTCCAAGCAGGAGATTGGCCATCGGCTTGCCGACGATATTGGAACGGCCGACGACCACGGCGTCGAGACCGGCAAGGCCCTTGCCGCGAACCCGCTTGATCAGAAGCATGCAGCCCGCCGGCGTGCAGGGCAGGAAAGCCGTCCCGAATTCCCCGGTCCTGAGCTTGCCGATATTGACGAAGCTGAACCCGTCGACATCCTTTTCAGGCGCGACGAGCTGGATGACGCGCCTGGCGTCGATATGGTCGGGAAGCGGCAATTGCACGAGAATGCCGTGGATCTTCGGATCGGCGTCCAGTTCCTCGAGCAGGCGGACGAGCTCGTCTTCGCCGGTCGCGGCGGGCAGTTCGCGCTTCACCGAGAGGAAGCCGCATTCGTTGGCCATGCGCGATTTGGAGGCGACATAGACTTCGCTCGCCGGATCCTCGCCGACGATGATCACCGCAAGCCCCGGCTGGACGCCCTTCTCGCCGAGCAGGCGCGCCGCCCCTTCCTTCACCGACGCGATGACTTCGGCGGCGATCGCCTTGCCGTCGATGCGTTCAGCCATGCCCTTCCTCCCCTTTGTCGACCGCGTCCCTATCCTCCATGGACGCAGCTTGGCAATCCGTCTTCTTAAAGAGGCTCAAACCAGCCACAGCCGAAGCCCGTAGGCAACCAGCGCCACCGCCAGTACGCTAACCAACCACAGGCCGATAAACCAGGCCAGCCGCTTCGGGAACGATCCGGGGGCACTGTCCCGCGTCAATGGTAGCCGACCTCCGGGTCGACCTTGCCGCGGAAGACCCAGTAGGCATAGACCGTATAGGCAAGGATCATCGGGATCAGGATGGCGACGCCGAAGAGCATGAATTTCTGGCTCGACGCCGGGGCGGCTGCCTGCCAGATGGTGACGGCGCCTGGAACGATGTTCGGCCACATGCTGACGCCGAGCCCGACGAAGCAGAGGAAGAACAAGACGAGCGTCAGGAAGAAGGGCTGGTAGTCCTTCTTCCGCTCGATGGCCCTGAACAAGAAGAAAGCGACGATGGCGACCGCGACCGGCACCGGCGCGGCGATCAAAATGCCCGGCCAGGCAAACCAGCGCTGCCAGTAGGCTTCCTCCAGGAAAGGCGTCGCCAGGCTGACGGCGACGATGAAGAGAAGCGTCGCGATCACTGCGAAATGCGCCAGCCGGTAGGCACGGGCGCGCAGATCGCCTTCCGTCTTCATAACCAGCCAGCATGCGCCGAGAAGCGCATAGCCAACGACGACGGCGACGCCGGTCAGAAGCGAGAACGGCGTCAGCCAGTCCCACCAGCCCCCGCCATACGCACGGCCGGAGACCTTCACGCCCTGCAGGATGGCGCCGAGCGCGATGCCCTGGCAGAGCGCGGCAACGAAGGAACCGCCGAAGAAGGCGATGTCCCACAGGAATTTTCCGCGCTCCGTGTGCCAGCGGAACTCGAAGGCGACGCCGCGGAAGACAAGTCCGAGCAGCATGCCGATCACCGGTGTGAAGATCGCCGGGATCAGGATCGCGTAGGCGAGCGGGAAGGCGGCGAGGAGGCCGCCGCCGCCGAGCACCAGCCAGGTCTCGTTGCCGTCCCAGACGGGGGCGACCGAGTTCATCATGACATCGCGGTCATGCCGCTTCTTGAAGAGTGGGAAAAGCAGCGCGACCCCGAGGTCGAAGCCGTCGAGCACGACATAGGCGAAGACGGCGAAGGCGATGATGAAGGCCCAGAGCGTCGTGAGATCGAAAGACATGGCTTCAACCCTCCCCCGCCAGAGTGCGGCCGGGATGCATGGCGGTGGCCGGCGTGACGCCGGCGGCGCGCACCGGTTCGCCCTCGCGCGGGCCTTCCTCGCCCGGATGCGGCGGATTGTTCATCAGCCGCAGGATATAGAAGGCGCCGGCGGCGAAAATGATGAAATAGACGATGACGAAGGCGACCAGCGCCGAGCCGACGGCGGGTGCTGCGAGCGGCGAGGCCGAATCGGCCGTGCGCAACAGGCCGTAGACCGTATAGGGCTGGCGGCCGACTTCCGTCGTCACCCATCCGGCGATGACGGCGACGAAACCCGCCGGCCCCATGACCAATGCATAATAATGGAACCAGCGAGCCTCGTTGAGCCGGCCGCGCCAGCGCAGGAAAAGGCTGGTGAGGCCGAGCAGCGCCATCAGCAATCCGAGCCCGACCATGATGCGGAAGGACCAAAACACGATGGCCACGTTCGGCCAGTCGGCGCGCTCGATCGTATCGAGCCCGGCGAGCGGCGCGTCGAGCGAATGCTTCAGGATGAGCGAGGAGAGCTTGGGTATCTCGACCGCATATTTCACGGTCGCGTCCTTCTGGTCGGGCAGGCCGAAGAGCAGGAGCGGCGCGCCGTCCGGGTGGCTCTGGAAATGGCCTTCCATGGCCATCACCTTGGCCGGTTGGTGTTCGAGCGTGTTCAGCCCGTGCTGGTCGCCCGCAAAAATCTGGATCGGCGCGACGATGGTCGCCATCCACATCGCCATCGAGAACATGATGCGGCTTCCCGGCCCCGCCTTCCGGCGCAAGAGATGCCAGGCCGCGACCCCGCCGACGACGAGCGCGGTGGTCAGATAGGCGGCGATGACCATGTGGACGAGGCGATAGGGGAAGGACGGGTTGAAGATGATCGCCCACCAGTCGAGCGGGACGAATTGTCCGGCCTCGTTGGTGCCGAAACCCTGCGGCGTCTGCATCCAGGAATTGGCCGACAGGATCCAGAAGGCGGAAAGCAGCGTGCCGAGAGCGACCAGCAGTGTCGCCATGTAATGCAGCCCCTTGCCGACCCGGCCCATGCCGAAAAGCATCACGCCGAGGAAGCCGGCTTCGAGGAAGAATGCCGACAACACCTCATAGGCCATCAGCGGTCCCAGGATCGGGCCGGTCTTGTCGGAGAAGGCCGACCAGTTGGTGCCGAACTGGTAGGACATGACGATGCCGGAGACGACGCCCATGCCGAAGGCGACGGCGAAGATCTTCAGCCAGTAGCGGAAGAGGTTGAGGTAGGCGTCGCGCCCCGTCCACAGCCACAGCCCCTCCAGCACGGCCAGATAGCTCGCCAGCCCGATCGACAGCGCCGGGAAGATGATGTGGAAAGACATGGTGAACGCGAATTGCGCCCGCGCCAGCGTGACGGCGTCGATCCCTTCAAACATCCACCCTCTCCTTTCGCTGCAGCCGCCGCGGTTGAGGCGGAACGGACCTTAACCGATTTTCGGTCCCGATGCTCGCGACACGCGGACGCGCGGCATTTATGTGCCGGGGGGCGTTTTCGCTCACGCCCGTACGCCGCTTACGCGGCTGGGCTCCGCGGGTGCGCGGCATAAGCCGCGACGCCCGGTGGGGCTTTGGGGCGCCTTTGCTTGAAGGGCTGTAACCTTTCTGCATTCGTCCGTTTCGTCATCTGTGGACGGCCCGCCAGTCATCGGCACCGGCGCTTCGTGCCACGGAAATATGCATCGTCCGCGTTCAAGGCTCCCGCCGATAAAATAAGCTTGCGCCTTTCGTCGGTTCACGCTTTCAATGCGGGTGCGCTGGAGGGACGGCGACAACACAATCCCAGCCAAGAAGAGGGAACCTGATGAGATATCTATCGACGCTGCTCGCGGCGACCGCGATGACCGCCATGACGGCGACCGGCGCGCTGGCCGCCAAATGGGATATGCCGATGGCCTATCCGGCCAGCAATTTCCATTCCGAGAACGGCGCCAAATTCGCCAAATGCGTGGCCGACGGCAGCGGCGGCAAGCTCGAGATCGTCGTCCATGCCGGCGGCTCGCTGTTCAACGGCAACGACATCAAGCGCGCCGTCCAGACCGGACAGGCACCGATCGGGGAGCGGCTGATCTCGGCCCACGCCAACGAGAACCCGCTCTTCGGCATCGATTCGATCCCCTTCCTCGCCACTTCCTTCGACGCTTCGGAGAAGCTGTGGAGCGCGGCCAAGGACAAGATGGTCGCCCTGCTCGACAGCCAGAACCTTACCTACATCTACGCGGTGCCATGGCCGCCGCAGGGCCTCTACACCAAGAAGGACGTGAATTCGGTCGCCGACCTGAAGGGCGTCAAGTTCCGTGCCTACAATACGGCGACCGCCCGCATCGCCGAACTCGCCGGCATGGCGCCGGTGCAGATCGAGGCGGCCGATCTCAGCCAGGCGCTGGCGACCGGCGTCGTCGACAGCTTCATCTCGTCGGGCGCGACGGGCGTCGACTCCAAGGTGTGGGAAAGCCTCGACCATTTCTACGACGTGCGCGCATGGCTGCCGCGCAACATCGTCTTCGCCAACAAGGACGCCTGGAACGCGCTTGACGACGCGACCAGAAAGGTCGTGACGGATTGCGGTGACAAGGCGGCGGCCGATGGCCTGGCGGAATCCAAGCAACTCACGGACGGCTATCTGAAGACGCTTGCCGAGCACGGCATGAAGGTCGCGCCGCCCAGCGACGGGTTGAACAAGGAACTTGAAGGCTTCGGCCAGACCATGACCGAGGAATGGTTGAAAAAGGCCGGGCCCGACGGCAAGGCGATCATCGACGCCTACAGGGCCATGTGAGCGGATGCGGTTTTTCTCCGTGCCCGGCCGCGCACCGGGCGCGGCCCACGCCACCGGGATGTAAGCCGGATCGTGCGCCGCTTCCTTGACAGCATCTATGACAGCGCGGCCGTGCTGGCCGCGTTCTGTCTGTGCGCCATGCTGGTGGTCATCGTGTTGCAGATGGCCGCCCGCTGGACCGGCATCGCCTTCCCCGGTTCGTCGGAATATGCCGGCTACCTGATGGCGGCTTCGTCCTTCCTGGCCTTCGCCCATACGCTGAACCGGGGCGCCCATATCCGCGTGACGCTTGCCTTCAACCTCCTGAAGGGCAATCGCACGGGGCTAAGAGCGCTGGAACTGTGGAGCCTGATGATCGCGACGGCGGCGACAGTCTACCTCGCCTTCTATTCCGTGCGGAGCGTCTACTGGTCGCTCAAGCTTCATGATGTGAGCCAGGGCCAGGACGCAACACCCATATGGATCGCGCAGATACCGATGGCGGTCGGCGCGGTCATCCTCGCCATCTGCTTCGCCGACAATCTGGTGACGCTGTTTATGCGCGGCCGCGACAATATCCGCCGTGAAAACGTCGAACAGAGCCACGCAGAGTAGGATCGGCAATGCAGGAACTCTATTTCGTCGTCATCTTCCTCTTCGTCCTGTTCCTGCTCTTGGGCACCGGCGTGTGGATCGGGCTGGCGCTGCTTGGCGTCGCCTATGTCGGCATGGAGCTTTTCACCATGCGGCCGGTCGGCGACGCCATGATGACCGTCATCTGGCGCTCGTCCTCCTCATGGTCGCTGACGGCGCTGCCGATGTTCATCTGGATGGGCGAGATCCTGTTTCGGACGCGGCTGTCGGAAGACATGTTCAAGGGGCTGGCGCCATGGATGGCGAAGCTGCCGGGCGGGCTGCTGCATACCAACGTGGCCGGCTGCACGATCTTCGCGGCCGTGTCGGGCTCGTCGGCGGCGACGCTCCTGACGGTCGGCAAGATGTCGGTGCCCGAACTCAGGAAGCGCAACTATCCGGAGCGCTACGTAATCGGCACGCTCGCCGGGGCGGCCACGCTCGGCCTGATGATCCCGCCTTCGCTGACACTGATCGTCTATGGCGTGACGATCAACGAATCCATCACCAAGCTGTTCATCGGCGGCATCATTCCGGGCCTCGTGCTGGCCGCCATGTTCATGGCCTATGTCGTCGTCGTGTCGAAGACTGCGAAGGATTTCAATCCCGACCCCGAGCCGGACATGACCTTCGGTGAGAAGGTGGTGAACTCGCGCTTCCTCATTCCGATCTTGCTGCTCATCGTCGTCGTCATCGGGTCGATGTATCTGGGCTTCGCCACGGCGACGGAAGCGGCCGCCTTCGGCGTCATCGGCTCGCTGCTGCTCGCCGGGGCGCAGCGCTCGCTCACCTGGTCGAGCTTCCTTGAAAGCCTGATGGGCGCGACGCGGACATCGGCGATGATCGCGCTCATCCTTGCCGGCGCCGCCTTCCTGTCGCTGTCGATGGGCTTCACCGGGCTGCCGCAGAACCTCGCCCAATGGATCAACTCGCTGGGGCTGACCAAATTCGAGCTTCTGATGGCGCTGCTCGTCTTCTACATCATCCTCGGCTGCTTCCTCGATGGCATCTCGGCGGTGGTGCTGACCATCTCCGTCGTCGAGCCGATGATCCGGCAGGCCGGAATCGATATCGTCTGGTTCGGCATCTTCGTCGTCGTCGTCATCGAGATGGCGCAGATCACGCCGCCGGTCGGCTTCAACATCTTCGTGCTTCAGGGCATGACCGACCACGACATGGGCTATATCGCGCGCGTCGCCTTCCCGATGTTCCTCATCATGGTGGTGATGGTGTTCATCCTCATCGCCTTCCCGGAGCTCGCCACCTGGCTGCCGGACCAGATGCGCCCGGGTCCCGCGTGACCGCTTTCATCGCCGCTTTGGCGAGGGCATTGGGCTACGCGGCCCGGCAGGGGCGCGTCATCCTCGTTCTCGGCCTCGTCGCCGGCATCCTGCTGCCCGGCCTCGCGGAGACGATGAAGGCGTGGCTCGCAGAGATGGTGGCGGCGCTGCTTTTCCTCGCCGCGCTCCGGGTCGGGCCGCGGCAGGCCGTCGGCGCGCTCGGCGACCTGGGCGGGTCGGTGGGGCTCTGCATGATCTTCCAGGTGGCAATGCCGGTCGTGGCGATCGTCTCGTTTAGCCTGCTGGGCTGGTACGGCCCGTTGGCGACCGGGCTGATCCTGATGGCGGCGGCCTCGCCGATCTCGGGCGGGCCGAACCTGGCCATCCTGACCGGCAACGACCCGGCGCCGGCGCTCAGGCAACTGGTGCTCGGCACGGCGCTTCTGCCGCTCACCGTGATCCCCGTGTTCTGGCTCGTGCCGACGCTCGGCAGCCCGGTGGAAATCCTCGGCTCGGCGGCGCGGCTTCTCTTGATCATCTTCGCCTCGGCGGCTGTCGCCTTCCTGCTTCGCGCGACGGTTTTCCGCGATCCGGCGCCGGCGAGCATCGAGGCTCTCGACGGGCTGTCGGCCATCCTGATGGCGGTGCTGGTCGTCGGCCTCATGTCGGCGGTCGGTCCGGCAATCAGCGGCAACCCGGCGGCGTTCGCCCTCAACATGGCCGCCGCCTTCGCCGCCAATTTCGGGCTGCAGATCGCCGCTTTCCTCATCTTGAAGCGGCGCGATCCCGAAGATGCCGTGCCGCTTGCGATCGTCGCCGGCAACCGCAACATCGCACTCTTTCTCACCGCCCTGCCGACGGCGATCACCAATCCGCTGCTGCTCTTCATCGGCTGCTATCAGGTGCCGATGTTCCTTACCCCGATCATGCTGAACCGGCTTTACAGGCGGCGATAGGCGGGCGCGGCGAATGCGCCGATTTAATTCAATTTTTACCTTGTTTCCCGCTTCTTCTTGAACCAATGGCCAATTCGCGGAACGATCAATGCGGACAGGAGTTTTCCGGCTGAAAGGAAGAACGGAAGCCATGTCGAGCAGGCACGCAAAGACAGTCGATGTCGCCGAGACTTCGCGCATGATCCGCCGCGAAATCGGAACGGCGCGCAATGCGCATTTTCTCCAGCGCTTGCCGGTCTTCAAGGCGGAGCCCGTGGTTCCAGAAGAAATGCGGGACATGCTCGTGCGCTTGGAAAAGGCCGAACGCACGCGCGCCAACTGATCCTTCCTTCAAAACCCGGAACCTGCCAAGCCCTCCGCCGTTCTCCCTTCAGTACGCAACATGGAAGGAGAACCGTAATGGAAAGCTCGTCATTCGAGAATATCCGCGCCAGCCGCGTGGAAGGGACCGAGGTTTATAATCCGCAAGGCGACCATCTCGGCCAGATAGACGATCTGGTGATCGGCAAGCGCGACGGCGAGGTGAAATACGCGATCATGTCGTTTGGCGGTTTCCTCGGGATCGGCGAGGAATACCACCCGATGCCGTGGAACACACTCACCTACGATCCGGAAAAAGGCGGCTACGTCGTCAATATGAGCAAGGACCAGTTGCAGGACGCGCCGCATTACGCGCGGCAGAAGGAGCCCGACTGGGCCGACCCGGCCTATGGGAAGCGCATCAACGACTATTACGGGACCCCGCCCTTCGTCTGAGACGGGCGAAGCTATCGCATATGAAATTCGGCCTCCACTCCGCGCGACGGAGTGGAGGGATATCCCGATGAGTGGCCCCCGCGCGCCAGCCGCAGCGTTGCTACGCTGAGGCCACCATCCGCTCCAGCCCGGCAAGGTGGATGCCGCATTCGGTCCTGGCGCGGCCGGGCCAGCGGCCCGAGCGCGCATCCTCTCCCGGCTTGGCCGGTTCCGTGCAGGGCAGGCAGCCGATCGACAGATAGCCGTAGGCCACCAGCGGGTTCTCTCGCAGATCGTGCGCGCGCATATAGGCGGCAAGCTCGGCCGTACCCCATGCCGCCAGCGGATTGATCCTTATGCGCGGCCCGACCGCCTCGAAGACCGGCAGGGCGCGGCGCGTATCGGACTGGAAGCGCTTGCGGCCGGTGAGCCAGGCGCGGAACGGCTCGACCGCGCGCGCCATCGGCTCCACCTTGCGGGCGGCGCAGCAGGTATCCGGATCGCTTCGGTGCAGGAGGCCGTCCGGATCGGTCCCGGCGAGCGCGCTTTCGAGCGGCCGGACGATGCGAAGGCCGGTCAGCCCGAGATCCTCCGCCAGCCGGTCGCGGTAATCGAGCGTCTCGCCGAAATGCTTGCCCGTCTCCAGAAAGACGATGGGCAGCGAGCGGTCGATCCTCGCGATCATGTCGAGCAGCACCGCCGAATCCGCGCCGAAGGATGATACCGCCGCGATGCCGCCGGCAAAACGGCGGATCGAGAGTTCCACAAGCGCCTCGGGCGCCCCGCGGCCGAAACGCGCCTCCAGGTCGACGGCTTCCTCCTGCGCCTCTATCTCGGCGTCAAGCGGCCTCGGTTTCGCGAGCATGATGCGCCTCCGTGGACGGCGTAAAATCGGAATGGCGACGGTCCTCGAAACCGCTCGCCACGAGCCCGGCATGGACGGAGGCGAGATCGGCGCGCGCGACATGCAAAAGGACGAGATCCCGCCCGTTGCCGACATGCACCTCATCGGAGCCGTAGGTCTCGGCGAGGCCGGCCAAAGCTTCCATCTGGCCGTCCGACAGGTCGCCGCCGGCGACGAGCGGGATCGTCACCGACGCATGGTCGGACCGGCTGTGCGCGGCCTCTGCGATATGGTCGACGCCGCTATCCCCGTTGAATTCGCTACCGGCCCCGGCCGGATAAAGACCGACAAAGGCGAGGTCGGCGAGCGCCGAGGGTATCTCCGAGAGCGCCGGCCAGTGGAACTCCACGTTCCGACGCCCGGCGAAATGCACATAGCCCCGGTCGTAGCGACGGGCGACATGCGCCAGCATCCTGAGTTGGCGCGAGGACAAGACGCCACCGGGGATGGGAACGCGCAGCATGTAGGCGTGGTCCCACAGATGGACGCCGTTCGTCAGCCGCATCGGCCTGAACTCTTCCTCGGTGATCTCGCCGGCCAGCCGGCGCTCTATCTGGTCGTGGAACGCGGCTATGCGGGAGGCGGCGGGCTCCCGGTCAGGCTCATCGTGGCGATGCATTGTGTGGGTGCTTCCCATGAGGCGCTTCCTCTTTCGGAGCGGGTTCAGGCGGCGGACAAGACGGAACGGCGGGCTGCGAGCGGTTCGGATCGGCTGAAATCGGCGCCGGCGACCGCATCGCCGATGATGGTCGTCACCGGGCCGGCCAGTTCGGCCCGTTCCTGAAGCGAAGGCAGATCGGCGAGCGTGCCGTGGAACATGGCGCGATGGCCGAGACTGGCATTTTCGACGACCGCGACGGCGGTATCGGGCGAGAGCCCGGCGCGTATGAGGTGGCCGGCGACTTCCGCGGCAACGGAGCGGCCCATATAGACGGCGACCGTCGCGCCGCCGATGGCGAGCCTCGTCCAGTCCGGCAGGGTGTTGCCCTTAAGGTCGTGGCCGGTCGTGAAAACGATGGAAGAAGCGACACCGCGCAACGTCAGCGGCAGCGCGAAATCGGCGGCGGCGGCGAAGGCGGCGGTGACGCCGGGCACCACTTCGTATGGGACACCGGCATCGCGCAGCGCCTGCATCTCCTCGCCGGCCCTGCCGAAGATCAGCGGGTCGCCGGATTTAAGGCGCACGACGCGCTTGCCCTCGCGCGCCAGCGAGACGATCAGCGCGTTGATCCCGGCCTGGCTCTTCGAGTGGCAGCCCTTGCGTTTGCCCGCGGCTATGCGCTCGGCGTCGCGGCGGCCCATTGCGACGACCGCCTCGGGAACCAGCGCGTCATGAACGATCGTGTCTGCTTCCATCAGAAGGCGCTGCGCGCGCAGCGTCAGCAGATCCCCGGCACCCGGACCGGCGCCGACCAGCGCGACATGGCCGGAGGCGACGCCCTGCCGGCGGATCAGGTCGGCGGCGGCACTGGCCGCGCGCTCCTCGTCGCCGGCCTCGATTGCGCGTGCCGGCGCGCCGGTAAAAAATTCACTCCAGAAGCGGCGGCGCACCGCGCCTTTCGGCAGCAGGCGCTCGGCGAGCCCGCGATAGGCGACGGCCAGACGCGCCAGACGCCCGAGCGAAAGCGGCAGCAATTGCTCTATCCGCGCGCGGACGATCTGCGCGAGCACCGGCCCGGCACCCTCCGTGCCGATGGCGACGGCGAGGGGGGCACGGTTGACCAGAGCGGGCGTGAAGAAGTCGCAGAGTTCGGGACGGTCGACGGCGTTGACGGGGATGCCCGCTTTCCGTGCATCCCGGACCACCAGCCGGTCCAGTGCTTCTTCGCCGCTCGCCGCGAAGACGAGGACGGCGCCGGCAAGATGGCAAGCATCGTATGCCGTGCGGAGGATGCGGACGCCGTTGGCGGCGGCCCATTCGGCGAGGGCCTCTTCGGGCGCCTCCGCTACGATCGTCGGAACGGCGCTCGACTGCGCCAGAAGCCGCGCCTTGGCGAGCGCTTCTTCCCCACTCCCGACGATGACGACCGCGCGGTTCTCGACGCGGAAGAAGACGGGGAAGGCGTTGAGGCGGGAGGCGGGAGGCGTCATGCGGCGAAATCCTTCGAGGTCGGGGATTTTCGCCGCATCCGGCCGCCAAAAGAAGAAACGGCCTCGCGCCGCCAGTGCCCCGACGCAAACCGTTTTCCGCCGAGCGGCGCCGGGCGGGGAAAACCAATCCGCTTGCGGGTGAAACGATCAGGAACGCAAATCGGGTCCGATCGTTGGTCGCAAGGGTCCGTACCCATCGGCGGGAGGCCGAAACCAGCTCAAGGAGTTCACAAATGAACGGCAGAAGGTTGAAGCACGGCGTCTGGGTTCTGGTGGCGGACGGCGAAAAGGCGCTGTTCCTGCGCAACGAGGGCGACACGCAATACCCCAATCTGCAGGTCATGCGCGAAATGCAGGAAGAGAACCCGCCGACGCGCGAACAGGGAACGGACAGGCCCGGCCGGCTGAGCGACCCCTCGGGCCTGCGCAGCGCGGTAGAGGAGGCGGATTGGCACCGGATCGCCAAGGAGCGCTTCGCCGACGAGATCGCGGCGCGGCTCTACCGGATGGCGCATCGCGGCGATTTCGAGCATATATTTCTGGTGGCGCCGCCGCAGGTTCTCGGCGCGCTGCGCAAGAAGCTGCACAAGGAAGTGGAGGAGCGCGTCGTCGGCGAAGAGCCGAAGACCCTTACCGGCCACGCGGTGTCGGAGATCGAAAAGGTGTTGATGGGCGACTGGGCCGCGTGATGCGAGGGAAATAAGGCCGCCTTTCCCTCCGGTGCAGGGCGCCGGGTCTGAAATCGGCCCCCACGCCGATCAGTCTGCAAGGAAGCTGCGCAACAGGCCGATCTCCCGTTCGCTGGCAAGCGCCGGGGCGTGACCGTATCCGGAAAGCACGTGCAGGTCCGGCTTGGGGCCACGGCGCGTCATCTCTTCGGCGACGCGCATGGGCAGCACGTCGGAATTCTCGCCGCGCAGGAGAAGCGTTTTGGCGATGACGGCGTCATAGGCGCCCCAGACGTCCAGATCGGCCTTGTGGTGGGTGAGTTGCATGACGATCCGCGGATCGTAATGAACCGTGACGCGGCCGTCGTCCGTGCGCCGCGCCGAGGTGTCGGCCATGCGGCGCCAGAAGGCGTCCGTATTGTCGCCGAAGGGCGCATAGTTGCGGCGCAGCCAGGCCTCCAGTTCCGCCATCGTGTCGCAGACGGGCGGATTGCCGACATAAGACGCGATGCGCCCTATGCCTTCCTCGGGGATTTCGGGGCCGACATCGTTGATGACGAGATGGGTGACGCGTTCCTTCAGCCGGCCGCCGGCAAGGGTGACGCCGATCAGCCCGCCCATCGAGGTGCCGGCCCAGCGAACCTCGTCCAGGCGATAATGATCGAGCATGGCGAGCGCGGTGTCGCCGAAGACGCGGTAGGAATAATCGACTTCCGGGTCCTTCGCCCAGCTCGACAGGCCACGGCCGATCGTATCGGGGCAAAGCACGAAATAGCGGTCCGAAAGGGCTTCGGCCGCCTCGTCGAAATCACGGCCGGTGCGCGCCAGCCCATGCCACATGACAAGCGCCGGCCTGGCCGGATCGCCCCATTCGGTGATGTGCATCTCGAAGCCGGCGGCCGGTACATAAGCCGAGCGTGACGCGCTCATTGCGATGCCTTTCGCGAATCGGTCCGCTCGAGCATGGCGCGCAGCTCGGTCTTGAGCACCTTGCCGTAATTGTTCTTCGGCAGGGCATCGACGAAGACGTAGGATTTCGGCCGCTTGAAGCGGGCGATGTGGTCGAGGCAGTGGCGGTCGAGATCGGCTTCCGTAGCGGGCACGGAGGGATCTTTCACCACGAAGGCGACAACGGTCTCGCCCCATTCGGGATCGGGACGGCCGACGACGCTCGTCTCGTGCACCGAAGGATGCGTCAGAAGCGCCTCTTCGACCTCGCGCGGATAGATGTTGGTGCCGCCCGAGATGATGACGTCCTTGGAGCGGTCCTTGAGCGTGAGGAAGCCCTCCTCGTCCAGTACGCCGACATCGCCGGTCCACAGCCAGCCGTCGCGGAGCGCTGCGGCGCTCGCCTCGTCGTTACGCCAATAGCCGGCCATGACCGGCGCGCCCCGCGCCAGCACCTCGCCGGCTTCGCCCGCCGGCAGCGCGCGGCCTTCCGCGTCGGCGACGCGAACCTCGACGCACGATTGCGCCGTGCCGACACTCGCCAGCCGCTCGCGCCAGCGCGGATCGGAACGGTCGGAGACGAGGTGGCGCGGCAGCGCCGTGATCGCCATCGGCGATTCGCCCTGCCCGTAGATCTGGCAGAAGCGCGGCCCCATCACATCGACCGCCTCGATAATGTCGGCGAGATACATCGGGCCGCCGCCATAGACGATGGTGCGGATGCCCTCGCCCGTCGCGCCCGACGCCCTGGCGTGATCGACCAGCCGGCGCAGCATGGTCGGCGCGGCGAACATATGGACCCGCCCAAGCGCCCTGGCGCAGGAGAAAATCTCCTCGGGTTCGAAGCCGCCGGATTCCGGAACGACATGGCGCGCGCCCTTCAAGACGTGCTGGACATTATAGAGCCCGGCGCCATGCGACAGCGGCGCGGCGTAGAGCGCGGCGTCGGCCGGGTCGACCGCATCCACATCGGTGAAATATGAGAACGCCATGGCATGGATGTTGCCGTTGGTGATCATGACGCCCTTCGGCTTGCCGGTGGTGCCGGAGGTGTAGAAGAGCCAGGCGAGATCGTCGCGGCCGCGCGGCGCGGGCGCGGCAAGCGGATCGGCACGGAGCATCCCGTTCCACTCCTTGCCGCCAAGCTCGACCACGGCGCGAACGGAAGACGGCAGGTGCGCGGCGACGGCCTCGCCAAGCGCGCGGCCGGCTAAAACGACCGACGCTCCCGCATTCCCGATGATCCAGGCGGCTTCCTTCGGATGCAGCTTGGCGTTGATGGGGACGGCGGCGGCGCCGGCGAACCAGATGCCATAGAAGGCCTCCAGATATTGCGGGCAGTTCTTGGCCAGGATGGCGACGCGGTCGCCGGGCCGGACGCCGTATTTTCCCGAGAGCGCGGCTCCGAGGGCGGCGGCATGCTTAGCGAAGGTACGGTAATCGGCTTCGACCCGTTCGCCCACGCAAAGGGCTGCGCCCGACGGGTTCGAGATTGCCGCCCTGACCAGCCATTCGGCCAGATTCATCCTGGAACTCCTCCCGTCGGTTCGGTGCGCACGCTTGTCATCCCGAGATTTATTGCCGCCGAAATTTATTACCGGCCGGGACCGACCGCGGCAACAGCGTTGGCGACAGCTTCGACGGGGGGCTCGCCTCAGACGTGCTGGCCGCCATTGATATGGATTTCGGCGCCGGTGACGTAGGACGCCTGCCCGGAGCACAGGAAGAAGATGATGTCGGCGACTTCGGAGGTCTGGCCGAGCCGGCGCAGCGGGATCGTCTGGACGAGCTTGTCGGTCCCCGGCGACAGGATGGCCGTGTCGATCTCGCCCGGCGCGATGGCGTTGACGCGGATGCCGTGCGGGCCGAAATCCGCCGCCATCTCGCGCGTCAGCGAGGCGAGCGCCGCCTTCGAGGTGGCATAGGCCGTACCGGCGAAGGGATGGACCCTGCCGCCGGCGATCGAGGTGACGTTGACGATCGACCCGCCGGCCTCCGACAGTTCCCGGAACAAGCCGCGCGCCAGCATGATCGGGGCGAAGAAATTCACCTGGAAGACATCGCGCCAAAGATGCATCGGCGTCTCGATGGAATCGAGCCGGCTGCCGTCCTCGCGCTTGGGCGAGATCGCCGCGTTGTTGACCAGCGCCTCCAGCCTGCCTTTCGGCCCGAGCCGGTGACGGATCTCGGCGATGGCGCGGCCGACATCCTCCTGATCGGCGAGATCGACCTGAATGTGGTCCTCCGGTCCGGCCGGCCAGGGGCAGTTGTCGGCAAAAGCCTGCCTCGAACAAGTGATCACGCGCCAGCCCTCGCGCGAAAAGCGCTTGACGGCCGCATGGCCGATGCCGCGGCTGGCTCCGGTCAGGACAAGGGTCCTGCGGGTATCGGGGGTCTGGCTGTGTTCCGGTTCCGGCATAAGCGCTCTCTTCGCACGCGCTCTATGTAGACGAGGAAAGCCCTTCTGACGAGTGCGCTAGAGCAATTCCAGGAAAAGTGGGAACCGGTTTTCCGTCCGGAATTGCGTGAAAACAAAACGATAGAGCGTTTCTGCGATTCGGAGAAAAGCGGAAACACTCTATTGGCGCGGGGGCAGGGTCAGTCACGCCCGCCCAATATGACGTCGAGGATAGAAAGGCCGCCGCGGCGCGACGGTCCGCCAACATCGGCCGGCGGCACCGGCCGCGAGACCGATGCGGTGCGGTTGTTGTCAAGCGGCTGCCTGGGACGTCGGGCGGCGGCGTTCGGGATGGCGGCGTTCGGGATGGCGGCTGGCGGCTTGAAGGCCGCCGAAGCCGCGGCCGGCCGCGTCGCGGCGGGAACCGGAGCGGGCGCGGGCGGGCGCATCGTCGGCATCGGCGTCCGGTCCTCGTCCTCGCTCACCGCCACCGGAGCGGCCGTGCCGGCCGGCGAGGAGTGCCACGAGTCCGGAAGGTCGCGGACCGGCACGCCTTCATGCGCGGCCGTCATGAATTCCTTCCACGCCATCGCGGGCAGGCTGCCGCCGGTAACCCCCTTCGTCGGTGAATTGTCGTCATTGCCGAACCAGACGCCGGTGGTCAGGTTCGACGTGTAGCCGACGAACCATGCGTCGCGCGAATCCTGGCTGGTGCCGGTCTTGCCGGCGGCAGGCCAGCCGAAGGCGGCCCTGCGTCCGGTGCCGTGCAGGATCGTCTGTTTCATCATGCTGTTCATCATGCCGACGATTTCAGGCCGGATGACGCGCGGCTCGGCCTTTTGCGGGTAGGCGTAAAGCACCTTGCCCGACGAAGAGAGGATACGGCGGACGAAGTGAACCGTCGGCAGGAAGCCGCCATTGGCGAAGGGGACATAGGCGGCCGTAAGCTCCAGCGGCGTCACTTCCGACGTGCCCAGCGCGATCGAGGCGTTGGGGGTGAGGTCGGACTGGATGCCGAGGCGGTGAGCGACGGCGACCACGGTCTTCGGCCCGACCTCCATGGCAAGCTGTGCCGCGACCGAGTTCAGCGAGCGCGACAGCGCCTCGGTCAGCGTCACGCGGCCGTAATATTTGCCGCCATAGTTCTCCGGTGTCCATTTGCCGATCTTCACCGGCGCGTCGTTGCGGATGGAATCGGGCGTGCGGCCGGCTTCCATCGCCGCCAGATAGACGAAGGGCTTGAAAGCGGAACCGGGCTGCCGGCGCGCCTCCGAAGCACGGTCGAACTGGCTGTTGGCGTAGTCGTAGCCGCCGACCATGGCGCGCACCGCGCCGGTGTTATCGATGGAGACGAGCGCGCCCTGGCTGACATGCCGCTTCTTGCCGTCTTCCTGGATCAGGCGGTGGATCGCGTTCTCGGCCACCGACTGCAAATCGAGATCCACGGTCGTCTGCACGACGATATCGGAGCGGACCTCACCGATCAGGTCGGGAAGTTCCGACATGACTTCGTCGGCGACGTAGTTCTCCGAGCCGGTCCAGTAGGAGGCCACGCGCGTCGGCGGCGCGCTCATGGCGCTCGCCATCTGTTTGGCGCCTATCATGCCCTGGTCGCGCATCG
>JAKDNM010000224.1 GCA_030456445.1 Hyphomicrobiales bacterium | reverse complement strand
GGATCGAATGCCCGAGGGCTTTCGCCTGCTGCGGGAAGCGCGCTATGGCGAGGACAGCTATAGCGAATGGGTGAGAAAAGCCTGATGTTCACCGGGATCGTCACCGATATTGGCACCGTTTCGGCCGTCACGCCGAGGAAAAAAGGTGCCCATATCAGGGTCGAGACGGCTTACGATCCCGAGACTATCGCGATCGGCGCGTCGATCGCCTGCGCGGGCGTTTGCCTCACCGTGGTCGGCCTGCCGGAACAGGGTTCCAACCAACGCTGGTTCGAGGTGGAGGCATGGGAGGAAGCGCTGCGCCTGACCACGGCGGCCGGCTGGCAGCCGGGCATACGGATCAACCTCGAAAGGGCGCTGAAGATCGGCGACGAACTGGGCGGCCATATCGTGTCCGGCCATGTCGACGGGATGGCGGCCATCCTGTCGCGCGAAGATGAGGGCGAGGCGGTTCGCTTCACGCTGGAGGCTCCAGCGGAGCTTGCGCGCTTCATCGCCCCGAAAGGCTCGGTCGCGCTCGATGGCACTTCGCTTACCGTCAATCATGTGGACGGAAACCGCTTCGACGTTCTCCTGATCCACCATTCGCTCGCCGTCACCACGTGGGGCGAACGCAAGGCCGGCGACCCCGTCAATCTCGAAATCGATACGATGGCGCGCTACGCCGCCCGGCTGGCGGGAGCGAGCGGCTGAACTCAAATCGGGATTTGGCTTAATCGGGATTAATCACTATGATTATATGAGCAGGCGAGGTTCGGATGGAAACCAAAGTACTTACCGCTCATGTGCCGCTTCCCCTGGCCGAAAAGGTGGATGAAATGGCGGCGCGCCTTGAAAGGCCGCGTGGATGGATCGTCAAGCAGGCTCTATCCGCCTGGATCGAACAGGAAGAAGAACGTCGGCATCTGACACTCGAAGCGTTGGCGGACGTTGACGCCGGCCGGGTGATCGACCATCAGGCTGTTGCGGCATGGGCCGACAGTCTCGGCACGGATGATTCTCTGCCGTTGCCGCGTTGACGGAATTGAAGTGGACCAACAAGGCGGTTGCCGACTTGGCTCGGCTTCACGATTTCCTCGCTCCAGTCAATCCTCACGCCGCCGCCACACTCATTCGCTCGCTTGTGGCCGCGCCGGTGCGGCTGTTGGAATATCCTCGGATCGGTCAGAAGCTCGAAGAGTTCAGGCCGCGTGACGTTCGGCGATTTCTGGTTGGCCGCTATGAAATCCGATACGAAATACAGGATTCAACCATTGTGGTGCTCCGTCTCTGGCACACCCGTGAGGATCGCTGACATATTTTCAGCCCTCCACGAATGATTTGAGCCGGCCGAGCGCGCCGTCCCATTGGCGTGAGACTTCGTCCAGATAGGCGCGGATTTCCTCAATCGCTTCCGGCTGGAAGCTGTACCGGCTCTCGCGCCCGATGCGGCTGCTCGCCACGAGACCCGCTTCTTCCAGCACGTTGAGGTGCTTGGTCACGGCCTGGCGGGTAATCGCCGTGTCGGTGGACAGGCTGGCGATGGAGCGGGGACGCCCGTCGCTCAGCCGATGAATGAGGGAAAGCCTGGTCCGGTCGCCAAGCGCCGCGAATTTGGCCGCCGGCGCGGGCGCGGCGGTCCCCGCTTGGAAGGCGCTAGGGTTCGACATGGGCCTTGATGTTTTCCATCTGCTCGGCCCATCCGCCTTCGTTCATGCGCATGGCCTCTTGCATCCGGTGTTTCGGCAGTTTGCCGAAGCCGGATTCGATCACTGTCAGTCTTGTGCCCTTGCCGGAGGCCTCCAGCCGGAATTCGACCAGCGTCGGCGTCTCCTTCGAGTAATCGGCCTTGGGATCAACCGCGTAGGGGTGCCATGTGAAGGAGAAATAACCGGGCATCTCCATCCCCACGATCGTCGCTTCCCAGACGAGATGCTCGTAGCCGGGGTAGGTGATGTGGCCGCGTGAGACTTGCCCCGGCGCGAAGGGGCCTTCCAGCTTCACGCGGAACCATTGGCCGAATTCCCGATAATCGGTCAGCGCCTGCCACACCCGTTCGATAGGCGCGTTGAGTTCGACATGCTTCTCGATGCGGTTGGTCATAGTGCAACCTCCTGATTGCCTATTATCTCGCATGCCAGCCGGAAAAGAGCAACAAGAAGGTTGCATAATCGCCGAAGAAGGCGGCAGGCGCCGATCAGCGCCTGCCGCCTTCAAGCCTTTGGGATGCGATCGGCGTTATTTCTGGAATGCGGCCTCTCCGGCGTCCGATACCTCCACCCATTCCGGGTCGGGCGCGGCCCCGGGAACGTAGCTGTCGTTCCAGTTCCACCATTTGTAGGGCCGGGTCTGCGGATAGTCCTTCGGGGAATTCTCCCAGATCTCCTGGCGTCCGAGCGCCGTCATGTCGAGATAGCTCCACACGGTGCCCATCGCTTCGTCGCCGCGCCAATTGATGAAAAAGGTGCGGTAGATGCGCTCGTCCTCGCGGATGAAGGCGTTGTGGCCGTGCCATTCATCCACTCCGAAATCCGCGTCGAAACTGTCGGTGATGGTGTACCAGGGGATTTTTTCCCAACCCATCCGCGTCTTCAGGCGCTTTATGTCGGCCTGCGGCGCGCGCGAAGCGTAGGCCAGCGTCGT
>JAKDNM010000022.1 GCA_030456445.1 Hyphomicrobiales bacterium | reverse complement strand
TTTTCCGGATCATGCTCTATGGCAGCGGTGGGATACGGCCGAGCGGGATAAAGCCGACACTCACCTTGCCCTTGCGGATGGTGACCGGCATCAGCGGGTCGCTGCCCAGCATCGCCACCATCGCGGTGGCGTTGTCGATCTCCCTGCCGGCTTCTGGAAAGGCGAGCTTGAGCGCCGCCGCCAGTTCCTCCGGATTACGCAGCCGTATCTTGAGATCGGCATCGAGCCGCCCCTCGGCGTCCACCGAAGCACGCCCCTTCACGGTAACGCCGGCGTCGTCGCTCGGCGAAAGCGTCAGTTCCCTGATCGTCGCCGAACGACCGCGAAAGCTCCGCGTATCGGCAACCGCAAGCGCGGCCCCATCGGCGACGGTCACATCGGCTTTTCCGGAAAGAGGCGGCAAGGCGCCAAGGTCCGGCAGGGACGGCCCGAATTCCAGCCCTTCGAAACGCCCGTCGAGATAGGCATCCTTGTCGATTGCCCGCGCCGTGCCCTGCATGGAAGCGATGGTAAGCATCGGCTCGGCCTGGGTGCGCTCCGCGACCAGCGCCTTGCCGTCGATCGATATGGCCGCGTCGCCGCCGAGCGGCGGAAAGAGTTCGCCGTGCATCTCGCGCCAATGGACCACGAGTTGGCCGACGGCGGGCGCCTTGACGAGCGCCGGCTGGGCGATACGGATACGGATCCGCCGCGGATCGTAGATATCGGCCGAGGCGCGCATGGACGCCGTCGAGACCTCCGACAGGCCCGCCGGGTCGGAATAGCGGATCGAATCGCACTCGAGGACGAAATGCAGCGGGAAGCCGCCGACCTCATGATTGGTGCAATCGGCTGTCGCACCCGTCGCGCGCAGGGCGGCAAGCGTCCCCTCCACGCGCGAGCGTACGACATCCGCCAGCCGCATCCAGGCGAATGTATAGGCGATGCCGATCAGGACCAGGAGCACCACGGCCCATAGGAGAAGCACGGAACGCCGGCGGCGGCGCGGCAGGTTACTTGACGTCATGCTGTTGGTCTCGCTAGGCCCTGCGAACGAATCGGCAGAAGATCGAGGCAGGCCATATGGGCGATTTTTGGGTTTTCGGCTACGGCTCGCTGATCTGGCGGCCGGGCTTCGTGCATATCGAGGCGCGTCGCGCCCATCTGCACGGCTTCCGCCGGTCGCTGTGCATCTATTCCTGGGTACACCGGGGAACGCAAGCGCGGCCCGGCCTCGTGCTCGGGCTCGACCGTGGCGGTTCCTGCGTCGGGCTTGCCTTTCGCGTGCCGGGCGCACTCAAAGAGGAAGTGACCGCCTATCTGCGCGAGCGCGAACTCGTGACCAACGTCTATCTGGAGCGCCTCCTGAAAGTGCGCATCGAAGGCGGCGATACCGTCGAGGCGCTCTCCTTCGTCGTCGACCGCACGCACGGTCAGTACGCCGGCAGGCTTGACATCGACCGGGCCGTATCCGTCGTCAGCGGCGCTTCCGGCCAGTCCGGCCGCAACGAGGACTATGTCTTCAATACGGTCCATCATCTCGAAGCGCTCGGCATCCACGACCATTGGCTTGAAAGCGTCTCCGCCAGATTGCCGCGTAGCTAGGCCGCAACAGCGTTTCCGGGGACAGCCACCCCGAGTTGATTGAGGCGTTCGATCGCCGTCGGCGGCAGCGGCGGCGGATTTTCGGATTGTGCCGTCTCGATCAGCAACGCATCGCAGGCCTTCTCGGTTTCCTCGACCAGCCGCGCCATGAATTCCACCTTTGAAAGCCCGGGTGGGATCGGCGGCAGGAACCGCGCCTTGATGACGCCCGGAAAGCGCAGGAAGCGCCGGCGCGGCCAATAGAGCCCCGCCACATGCGCGACAGGCACAACCGGAATGCCGAGCCGCGAATAAATCTCCGCGATGCCGTGCTTGTAGGCCGGCTCCGCTCCCGGCGGCCGCCGCGTCCCCTCCGGGTAGATGACGATCTGGCGGCCCTCTTCGGCGCGTTTCCGCGCCTCGACCACGACCTTCCTGAGCGCCCGGGCCGGGCTGCCGCGGTCGATCGGGATCATGTCCATCTTGCCCAGATACCAGCCGAAGACCGGGATCCACATCAATTCGCGCTTGAGGATATAGACGGCATCCGGAATATCCGGCACCAGCGCGAACGTATCCCAGAAAGATTGGTGCTTGGGCGCCAATATGTAGGCGCCTTCGGGAAGGTTCTCCTGCCCCGTGATCTCGCTTCGGGTGCCGGCCAGCACTTTTTGCAGCCACAGATTGGAACGCGCCCAGAATTTCGGCACCCACCACGCCCTCTTTCGCGAGGCTAAGAAATAGAACGGCGTGAAGACGATCATCTCGACGATCGTGACGACGTAAAGCGCCAGATTGAACGCCAGCGATCGCAGGAAGATCATGAAATGTCCCAGAGGCCGTGATGTCCGCGCAGGCTGTTCGATACAGGCGACCGCCGGAAAAGGCAACGAACCGCTATTCGATCGCGGCGCTCATAATCGCCTTCTGTTCGGCGGGCGCATTGGCCGGCAGGACGCTGCGCGCAAGCGCCGCCAGATATTTCACATATTCGGTGGCGAGCACGCGAAGCGCGTCCGGCTTCGTCAGCCAGCTTCCGTCGTCCAACCTCGAATTGACCACCGGATAGGGCTCGACGCTCGCACCCGGCAGCAGCCGATGCATCTCCAGGAGACTGCGTGGCATATGGTAGTTGTTGGTGACGAGGATGACGCGTCCGTAATCGTGCTCGGCGACCCATTTGGCGCTCTGTTCGGCATTGCCGACCGTATCGAGCGCCAGATGGTCGATGTCGACGCAACAGGTGAAGAGTTGCTTGTCGCTACCGGTGACCACGCGCAATGCCTTGCGGCCCGCGTGCGGGTTGACGCCGCTGATAAGCAGACGCTTCCCTTTTCCCTCCTTCAGGAGATCGAGCGCGGCGCTCAAGCGCGACTGCCCGCCGGTGAGCACGATAATGCCGTCGGCGGTGGGCATCTCGGTCGGCTGCGTCAAAAAGCTGATATGCTCGGCGAAAGCCCCAAAGCCGACCGCCAGCGCAAGGGAAAGTCCAGCCCCGCCCCACAAGGCGATGCGTACGCGCTGCCAAATGCGGCTCAGCGATGAAACGCGCGTGGATTTCTCCCCGTCCCGACCGCCGACCTGATGCCGCTCCACCGATTCCCGAGCGTCCATTTTGTCAGCAATAACCGTCAATTACGGCGCTTGAAAGCCGAAATGAAGCCATGCCCCCACAAAGTATTTCGCGACATTTCAAAACGTGACAGGATTTCACGATTATTCATTGCTCCGGCTGGCGCGTTTCGATGTCGGCCAGATAGCGTACCACGGTAAAATGCGAGGTCGCGGCGGTGAGACCGGCAATGAGAAGCACGACCAGGGCAACGCCGGCATAGCCGCTCCCGTCGATGGCGAAATTGCCGAAAAGCGCCGCCGCTTGGTCGGCCTGCGGCGTGGCCATGTTGCGGGCTGAAATCCAGGCGAACACCAGGAAGACGATAATCGCGCCTATGCCGCCTGCTGCCGCGCCCTTGAGCCCCATCAAAAGGAAATGGCCGCGGAACTCGGCCGCGATGAAGCGTGCGTCCGCGCCGACGAAATGCAGCACTTCGATGATGTGGCCGTTGCCGGCCATGGCGCCCCGCGTGGCGAAGACGACGGAAAGCACCGTCGCCGAAAGCATCAGCACGAGAACAGCAACGCCTATGGTGACCGTCATATGCGCCATGGCGATCAGCCGGTCGACCCAACTGCGGTGATCGTCCAGGCTGGCGCTCGGGATTTCCGACTTCACCAGGTCGCGCATGGCAGCGAAGTCCGGCGGATGCGCCGTATCGATGGTGACGACGACGAGACGCGGCACCGGCAATTCGTCGATGTCGAGTCCCTTGCCGAGCCACGGCTCGAGGAGCCGCGCGGTGGCCTCGCGGCCGACGATCGAGGCGCCGGTAACGCCCTTGAAGCGCGCGGCGATGCCTTGTGCCTTATCGAGCGCCGCTTCCATGTCGAGCCCGTCGACCGGCTTGATCTGGATGGTCGCCTCGCGCGAGATCTGCCCCTCCCAAGTGGAGGCGGCGCCGCGCACCAGCGTCACCGCGCCGAGGGTGAGGCAGGAGAGGAACGTCATGATGGCGATGACGAGGATCAGCGCCCGTGCGGCAATATTCTGGCTGGGCACGATCGGCGCCATCGGGCGGCGCTGCGCCGACTGCGGGCGCGCCGCATCCGGCGCATGGGCCTCCGCGTCCTCGTCCGGCGACACGCCGGTCTCGGCGAAGGTATCGCTGCCCGCCGGTTCAGTCATACATGTCCAGCCTTCCGCCGGAGAGGATCATGCGCCGCGCATCGACCTGCTCCATCAAGGTCACGTCATGCGTGGCGATCACAACCGCCGTGCCCAGCCGGTTGAGTTCGATGAACAGCCTGAGCAAACGCCGCGCCAGCGGCGGATCGACATTGCCGGTGGGTTCGTCGGCCAGCAGGATTTCGGGCTGCTCTATCAGCGCCCGCGCAATCGCCGCGCGTTGCTTCTCGCCGCCGGAGAGGACCGGCGGCAGGACATGCATGCGCTCGCCGAGGCCGACCCATTTCAAAAGTTCGACCACGTCGCCGCGATAGCTCGCCTCCTCGCGGCCGCGCACGCGCAGCGGCAGCGCCACATTCTCGTAGGTCGTCATGTGATCGAGCAGGCGGAAATCCTGGAAAACGACACCGATGCGCCGGCGCAGCATCGGCAGTTCGCGCCGCATGATGCGCGAGCGGTCCTTGCCGAAGACGGTAATGAGCCCTCGGGTGGGTTTGAGCGAAAGGAAAAGCAGGCGCAGAAGCGTCGTCTTGCCCGCGCCCGACGGCCCGCTCAGAAACTGGAACGAGCGCGCGGGAATGTGCAGCGAGATATCCCGCAGGATCTCCGGCCCCATCCCGTAGCGCAGCCCGACATTTTCGAAGCGGAACACCTTGACGCTGCCCTCGTAACCCTCCCGTCTCACCGGGGAACACCCTGCCGACCATGGTTTCGCATGGTTAACGGCCGGTTAAATCGCGACGCTCCGGCGATCACATTTGGACCCCGGTGGCGAAGCATTAACCATTTTTGGTCTACCGGTCGTCCGAAAGCGCAAAGAACGGCCGGTCCGCATGAACGAGGCTTCGAAAGCGCGCCCGGTTTCGGGCGAAATCATGACGGACGCGGCGGCTCCGGGCGTCGGCATTCCCGTGCGCCCGGCAGGCGACGTCATCGACGCCGAATTCGAGACGATCGTGCCCGGCAAAGCCGCATCCGAGGCTCCGGAACCTTCCTCCACGCGCTTTTCCGTCCGTGCGCCCGAAATCGCCGGACTGGACGTCCTGAAGCGTGCCGAAGCGCCGAAGCGTGGGCAGCCCGGCCGGCCGGCCTTCTGGGCCTTCGGACTTTGCCTCGTCGCTCTCGCCTTCTGGGTTTCGGGCGGTCACGCGCTCTTGCCGTCGATACATCTGCCCGCCTTCCTCGCGAGCGCGCCATCGCTCAAGATCACGTCTGTCCATACGCGCATCGAGAAGATCGACGGCCACGCCATCCTCTTCGTCGATGGCAGCGCCGCCAACGAGACGGGACGGGCAATCGACGTGCCGCCGCTCTCCATCAGCGTCACGGGCGAAGACGGCAGGACCACCCGCTTTTTCCTGGGGACAAGGGATCGCCAGGTCGCCGCTGGTGAGATCTTCGCCTTTTCCAGCCGCCTCGAGGTGCCTAAAGACGGAGTGAAATCCGTATCGGTATCGTTTGACAGGTAGATGGAGCAGAAATGCCCGTCGTTCGCGGCAAGAATATAGAAATCCTCTTCAGCGCCTCGGCGATCGCGCGCCGCAGCCTCGAACTCGCCAAGGACATCGCCGCGCGCGATTACAAAGACCTTCTGGTAATCTCGATCCTGAAGGGCTCCTTCATCTTCGCCGCCGACCTGATCCGCGCCATGCACGACGCCGGCATCTCGCCGGAGGTCGAGTTCATCTTCATCTCGAGTTACGGCGCCGGCACCACAGCCGGCGAGGTCAGGGTGTTGCGCGACATCGACAACGACGTGACGGGCCGCGACATCCTCCTGATCGACGACATACTGGAATCGGGCAACACGCTGAAATACACGCGCGACCTGATGCTCTCGCGCGGCGCAAGCAACGTCGACATCGCGGTTTTGCTCGACAAGCGCATGCGCCGAAAGGCCGATATCGAGCCCGATTTCGTCGGCTTCGATTGCCCCGACCATTTCGTCGTCGGCTACGGCATGGACGTGGCGCACGCCTTTCGTGAACTGCCGTTCGTGGGTATCGTCAAGGGCGACGCCTGAGAAAACAGTTTGGCCAGGGGCGGAATAGCGCACAGCGACGCATGGGCATAATCCTTCACGGCTATCGCTACAGCGTCTACCTGCGCATCGCGCGCATGACGTTCCTTGAAAAGGACGTTCCCGTCGGCCATGCTGAAATCGATCCCTTCGCGAACGACGTCCCGGCAAGCTATCTGGAAATGAACCCGTTCGGCCGCGTGCCGACCCTGGTCGACGGCGATTTCGTTCTCTACGAGACGACGGCCATCGCACGTTATGCGGACGAGGCCTTCGACGGGCCGCCCCTGCAGCCCCGCGACCCCCGCCGGCGCGCAAGGATGAACCAGATCGTCGCCATCCTCGACAGTTACGGCTACCAGCCGATGGTGCGGCAAGTGTTCTCGCAGCGCGTCTTCAACGCGCGTCTCGGCCGCCCGCCGGACGAAGCCGTCGTCGAACGCGCAATGGCCACGTCCAACCTCGTCCTGCGGGCTTTGGAAAAGCTTTGTAGCGGTAATGGCGACCTGGTGGATGAGAATATCACTCTTGCCGATCTGCACCTCGCCGGAATGATGGCGTATTTCACGGCGGCTGAAGAAGGTGCCGCGGCGCTCCGGAATTATACCGGACTTTCGCGCTGGTGGGATAAGATGCGCGGGCGCGACGCGCTGGCAGCAAGCGATCCGGGCCTGCCGGACGCATAGGCGGAACCCGCCGCCATTCATGACCGTGCTTTCTCCGACGAGTGCGATCACTTCAACTGAAGCAGGCGCTCCAGATAGCTGCGTTCGATCTCGGGGCTGAGCGCATTGCCGAGACGCTTGCGGATGGCTTCGAGGATGCGCCGCGCGCGCTGCACGTCGATCTCGTCGGGAACCTTGACCGAATCGCCGAAATCCGGCCCGGTAGTGGCGCGCGGCCGGCCGAGCGGATCGCGATCGGCGTTCTGCTGGCGGCCGCCCGGCCGGGTACCGCCTTCCTCGCCTTGCTGGGCTTGCTGCATCTTCTGCATCATGTCGCGGGCGCCGCGTCTCAGCGCTTCCAGCGCCTCGCTTTGTTCGCCGAGCGCCTGTTCGCCCTGGCCTTCGCCGAGCGACTGGCCGGCCTTCCCCATGGATTTGTCGGCATCGCCAAAGCCCTTGCCCGGCTTGATGCCGAGTTGATCGAGCTTCTTCGTCAGATCGCCGAGGTCGCCGCGGAGTTTCCCCTGGCCCTGCTGCAACTGCTTCAGCGCCTGCGCCAGTTCGTCCTCGGTCAGGCCGCCGGAACCATCCTGTTCGCCCGGCTGCATCCCTTCCTGACCCTGTTGGCCTTCCTGTCCCTGCTGGCCGAACGGATCCTGGTTTTGACCCATTTCGCCTTCGCCGCGCCGGCCCTGTTGTCCTTGCTGGAAGCGGAAGGTCTTGTTCATCAGTTCCTGCTGGCGCTGCAGCAACTCGCCGAGCGTGTCCATCTGCTGGCGCATCTCGCCCTGCTGTTGGCCGCCCTGCCCACCGGTGCCGGCCTGGAGGTTGTTCATCATGTTCTGGAGTTGCGAGAGCAGTTCCTGCGCCTTGTCGCGCGAGCCCGATTTGGCGAGATTCTCGATCTGATCAAGCATGCGCTGCAAATCGCCCGGACGGACCTCCCGGCCATTCTGCGGCATCTGCCGGGCAAGTTTCGGGTTCTTCCGCAGGCGTTCGGCAAATTCGCGCAGATAGTCCTGCGTCGCCTGCCGAAGTTCCTTCATCAGTTTCTCGATCTCCTGGTCGGAGGCGCCGTTCTTCAACGCCTGCTGAAGCGCCTGCTCGGCTTGGCGCAGGCGCTTCTCGGCGGCGGAAAGATTGCCCTCCTCTATGCCTAGCGCGATCGTCCAGAGATAGGCGGCGACGTCCCGCAACTGGTCGTCGGTGCCGGCCATCCGCAGCCGCGTCCGCGCGCTCATGATGGCCAGGTAATGCCCCATGCTCGTGAACGTGTCCTCGGGCCTCAGCGTGATCGCGTCCATCATGTCGAGCACGCGCCGCTTCTGGTTGGCGTCGAGCGCAAGGATGCGCCGCTGCTCGACAAGCGCGCGGGCCAGCGGATTGGCAAACGGCCGCTCGGGCAGTTTCACGAGTTTGGTCTCGCTCGACGCCTCATGCCCGGCATCGTCGCTCGTCTTCAGCGTCAGCCGCACCATTGTGCCGGCCCAGGGATGGTCGGTCAGGTCCTTGGTCGTGCGGGCGGCATGATTCTTCGCATCGCGGCGCGGCAGGGCAAGCGGCATGTCCGGTGCCGGATAGAGCGGGTGTGCGCCCGGCGCCGGCTTTTGCGCCGGTTCGAAGACCGCCTTCGCTGAAGCCGGCCCGTAATCGTCATCGATCGAATAGAAAAGTTCCAGCGCTCCGTTGACCGCGCTCCTCGGATCGGCCGTGAAATGAATGACGGGCGGATGATCGGGAATGATTTCGAACGTCCAGCGCCGCAATTCGTCGCCGTCCGATTCCAGGCTGACCGCGCCGCTCTTCGTCAGCGTCACGGCGAAGCGGGAGATTTTCGCGGCCGGCGCGCCTGAAGCATCGGACCGCTCGGCTTTTTCCCCGCCTTCCGCCTTTTCGGCCGCAACGGCACGCGCATCGCCCTTGGCATCGATGAGATCGAGCGTCTCCTTGCCGTTGCCGCCGGTCACGCGCAGAGCAAGCTGGCTGTTTTCGGGGATCTTGATATGCCCCGTCCTGGTGTCTCCTCCGCTGGCTTCGCTGCCCGCAGTCAGCAAGACCGGCGCGCGGCCCGTATAGGCGGGCGGCGTCACCCAGGCATCGATCCTGGGCGGTATCGTCTCGCGCATGGAGGCGGGGCGGAACGCGTCGGTGACGCTGCCGCTATAAGGGCTGGCGGTGAAGGCAAGCGCCACCACGAAAACCAGCGCTACCGCCGCGCGGACCGCCCATGGATCGCGCTCGGGAATGTTGGGGCGCGGCGCGTCTGCCGACACGCCGGCAAGCCTGGCGGCCATGCGGCGCTGGTGCTCGCGCCACAGCGCATCGGCGAAACCGTCGGGATTGCCGCCCGGACGGTCGGTCTGCACGAGGAGCGGCGTGTGCTGGAGCCGGTTTGCACTTTCGATCCGGCGGTCGATCTCCGCTTCCAAAGGTATGCGGAAGGCGCGAAGCGGCAGGATCGCGCCAACCGCCGCCAGCCCGAAAAGTCCCGCCAGCCCGAGCCGCAGCCATTCGGGCACGACCCGGAACAGGCCGAACCACGAAAGGCTGAGAAACAGGCCGATGACAAGCAGGATCGGCAGGACGAGCGGCCACGCGCGCTCCACCACCATGACGGCGCGCGTCATGAAGCGCGTGCGGGCAAGCCGCGAAATGATGCCGGCATCGAAGCCGGCGTCGGCGGGCGTGTCGGCCATCGATCCTTTCCGAGGTGTCGTCAGGCCGTGTCGGGCCTGTCACCTGTTGCGAAAATCACAACACCCGAAGGATAGCAGCAATCTCGGCAAAGGCGAGGCAGCGGCACGAAAACGTGAAGGCGGCATAGGCCTGTCCGTATTTGCCTTGTCGACATGTTTCGGCAGCACAGCAATGCCAACGGATCGGGAGGCAAGCGGGGGTATATCTATCCACGTTTCAGCACTTGGCGAGCACCCCTCACAGCCATTCCGGGAGCGAATCCAGTCCGATCAACTCTTCGTAGCTGCCGCGCGGCCTGACCACATGGTAGCGGTCGCCGTCGACCAGCACTTCAGGGACGAGAAGCCGCGAATTATAGGTGCCGGCCTGGACCGCGCCATAGGCGCCGGCCGTCCCGACCGCGATCAAATCGCCCGGCTCCAGCGCCGGCAGGTCGCGCCCGAGCGCCAGGTAGTCGCCCGTCTCGCAGACCGGCCCGACCACGTCGACGACCCTGTGCGCGGCATCCGGCACCGGCTCCACGACCGGACGGATATCATGCCAGGCGTCGTAGAGGGTGGGCCGCACGAGATCGTTCATGGCGGCGTCGACAATCAGGAAATCCTTGCCGTCGCCCTGCTTCACGTAGAGGACTTCCGAGACCAGAATCCCGGCATTGCCGACGATCAGGCGGCCGGGCTCGAACATCACCTTCAACCCGAGCGGCGCGATATTCTTGCGCACGATTGCCGCATAGGCATCGGGCAGCGGCGGAGGGGAGTTGTCGGTCCGGTAGGGGATGCCAAGCCCGCCGCCGAGATCGACATGGCGGATATCGTGGCCATCGGCCTTCAACGCCGCGGCGAGTTCCGCCAAAAGCCGGAAAGCGTCGTCGAAGGGCTGCAATCGGGTGATCTGGCTGCCGATATGCATGTCGATCCCGACGATTTCGATGCCCGGCAGCGCGGCGGCGCGGCGATAGATGTCCCGCGCGTGCCGCAAGGGAATGCCGAACTTGTTTTCGGCCTTGCCGGTGGCGATCTTGCGGTGCGTATGCGCGTCGACGTCGGGATTGATCCTCAGCGATACCGGCGCGGTCCTGCCGGCCGCCATGGCGCGCGCCGACAGAAGGTCGAGTTCGGGCTCCGACTCCACGTTGAAGCAATGGATGCCGACGGAAAGTGCGAAATCCATCTCGCGCGCTGTCTTGCCGACGCCGGAGAAGAGGATCTTTTCGGGTGGTACGGAAGCGGCGAGCGCGCGGCGCAGTTCGCCTTCCGAGACGACGTCGGCGCCGGCGCCGAGCTTCGCCAGCGTCCGGATCACCGCCTGGTTGGAGTTCGCCTTGAGCGCGTAGCAGACGAGCGCGTCCGTGCCTGCGAAGGCACTGGCGAACACCGTGTAGTGGCGCGTGAGCGTCGCGGTGGAATAGCAATAGAACGGCGTGCCAAGCTGCGCCGCGATCGCGGGCACCGGCACGTCCTCGGCATGGAGCACGCCGTCGCGATAGTGGAAATGATTCACGAAAGCCCCCCATGGGGTAATTAGCGGGTAAATTAGCGGGAAGTTATTTAATCAGGCCGTCGAGGAAAAAGCGCCTGTCCGTCTCCGGTTTCTTCGGCTCCGGCGGCAGCGGCGTCGTCTTCTGGTCCTGTGCTTCCTTGCGCGCATCTACCGCCGCCTGATAGGGCGTATCGAGTTCGGTCGGCCGCCGGCCGCAGGCGGTCGCCAGAAGCGTGGTGGCACCGAGAAGTGCGAAAGAAGCCATCAGCCTGCGCCGGTTCATGGGCTTGTCCGTTTGCGAATTCGTTGAAGCTGTTTAGCGGACTTTGCCCGGACGCGCACCCTGTTTCAACCGCTTGCGCCAGTAACGGATCTGACGGCGCACCTCGGCCGGCGCGGTGCCGCCGAACGAGGTGCGGCTCCTGACGGAATTCCGCACCGACAGCACCGAATAGATGTCGTCGGTGATCGCCGGATGGATCGACTGCAATACCGCCAGCGGCAGTTTTTCGAGCCCGCATTTCTTTTCCTCGGCGAGCGCCACCGCGCGGCCGGTGACATGGTGTGCCTCGCGGAAGGGCAATCCGGCCTCGCGCACCAGCCAGTCGGCGAGGTCGGTCGCGGTGGAATAGCCGGCGCCCGCCGCCTTCTTCATGGCGGCTTCGTTGACGGCGAGGTCGCCGATCATGCCGGTCATCGCCGCCAGCATCAAATCGAGCGTTTCGGCGGCGTCGAAGACCGCTTCCTTGTCCTCCTGCATGTCCTTGGAATAGGCGAGCGGCAGCCCCTTCATGACCGTCAGGAGCGCGACCAGATGGCCGTTCAGCCGGCCGGTCTTGGCGCGCACCAGTTCGGCGGCGTCCGGGTTCTTCTTCTGCGGCATGATCGAGGAGCCTGTGGAGAAGGAATCCGACAGCCTGACGAAGCCGAATTGCGGCGTCGACCAGATGACGATCTCCTCGGCCATGCGCGACAGATGCACGCCGGCGATCGACGCCAGAGCCAGGAACTCCAGCGCGAAATCGCGGTCTGAGACCGAATCGATGGAGTTGCGCGTCGGCTCGCGAAAGCCGAGTTCCTTCGCCGTCATGTGCCGGTCGATCGGAAAGCCTGTGCCGGCGAGCGCGGCTGCGCCAAGCGGACTTTCGTCCATGCGCTCGACCGCATCGCGCGCGCGCCACAAATCGCGGCCGAACATCTCCACATAGGCCATCAGATGATGGCCGAAGGTGACGGGCTGGGCGGATTGGAGATGCGTGAAGCCGGGCATGACGGTCTGGATATGCTCCTCGGCGCGGTCGAGCAGGACGGCGATGAGCGCTTGCAGAGCCGCCGCCACCCGAAGCGTTTCCTCCTTGACCCAGAGCCGGAAATCGACCGCGACCTGATCGTTGCGCGAACGCGCCGTGTGCAGCCGCCCTGCCGCCGGGCCGATCAGTTCGGCAAGTGCGGCTTCGATGTTCATGTGGATGTCCTCGAGCCTTCGCGAGAACTCGAACCGGCCGTCGTCCAGCTTTGACGAAATCGTGTTCAGCCCGCGCACGATGTTGTCGCTATCCTCGGCCGACAGGATGCCGGTTCTGGCCAGCATCGCCGCATGCGCCAGCGAGCCGCGAATGTCCTGGGCGTGGAGCTTCCTGTCGAAACCGATCGAGGCATTGATCGCCTCCATGACCGCGGAAGGCCCCGAGGCAAATCGTCCGCCCCACATCTGGTTACTGGCCTTTTTTTCGCTCATCATGTTTACCGGGCTGAAGGAGATTGGAAATGTCGGACGGAAAGAAATCCTGGCCGGCGGCGCGCATCGTGGCGACCCTGATCGCCCTTTGCATCATCGTGGCCGGCTTTGCCCTATACGTGACGCAACGGCCCTCTGGCAACAAGCCCGACGAGGTAGCGCGCGACACCGTTTCGGCTCCGGACGGCTGCGCGGCGAAGACGGACGAGGCGAAGAAGCTGGCGGCCGTGGCGACAGGCAGCGTGGCGGCAATGGCGGCGTCCGTCCCGCCGGTGAGCCTCGCCGGGCTCTCCTTCAACGGTCCCGACGGCAAGCCGCTCAAACTCGCCGATTTCAAGGGCAAGACCGTGTTGATGAACCTGTGGGCGACATGGTGTGCGCCCTGCCGCGCCGAGATGCCGGAACTCGACACACTGGAAAAGGAAAAGGGCGGCACCGGCTTCGAGGTGGTCGCCGTCAACGCCGACACCGGCAGCGACGAAAAGCCGAAAAAGTTCCTGGCCGAAACCGGCGCGACGACGCTCGCCTATTACAGCGACCATACGATGGGGCTATTCAACGAATTGAAGGATCGCGGGCTGGCGCTCGGCCTGCCGGTGACGCTTCTGATCGACAAGGATGGCTGTCTCATGACCCACATGAACGGACCGGCGGCGTGGGCAAGTGCCGAGGCGAAAACCTTCATCGACGCCGCCGGCGGCTGAACGGGAAGCCGCGGCCGCCCGATCGCGCGCTACTTCTTGCGCGAGCGCGTGGTGGCGCCCGCCGAAACATTCGCCTCGACGGCGGCGCGAATGAGCGCCTTCAGCGCCTTTTCGTCGATCTTGTCACCCTCGCGGATGTCGATCGCGCGTCTGGTGTTGCCCTCGAGGCTCGAATTGAAGAGGCCGGAGGGGTCGTCGAGCGAGGCTCCCCTGGCAAAGGTGAGTTTCACCTTGTCCCTGTAGGTCTCGCCGGTGCACACGATGCCCTCATGTTCCCACACGGGGACACCCGACGGGTTCGATGGCTTCTGCCACTTCATCGCCTCGGCCATCAAGGGGTCGGCCTCCTTGATGAGCGCGCGAACCCGAGCAAGCGTTTCTCCACGCCAATTGCCGTCGTCCATGATCTCTCCTCCTCAAAGGGGCGGTTTTCGTTGCGATTACCGCCGCTCGCTTACATCCGCTCGCCCGGCAGCTTGCTGGCCTGCTTCACCCAGGAAACGAACCGCGCCTCGTCGAGTTCGTCGCCCTCGTGGATATGCAGGTAGCGTGTAGCCTCCCGTTTGGACATTTCGGGTGGAACGGGATCGAGCGATGAGCCCTTGAAGAAGGCCACTTTGATGTATTTGGTGAAGCAATGAAGGCTCAGGAACCAGCCTTCCCCTTCCATTCCGTAAAGCGGCGAGTTCCATTTGACCGCCTTGTGCACGCCGGGAACGCTGCGCTCGACCAGCGCGTCGAGACGGCGGCCGACCGCGCTCTTCCAGCCGGGCATGGCCGCGATATAGGCCTGCACCGGGCCATCGCCGTAACCCTTGGCGATCTGGGGATTGCCGCCCGAGACAAGGACCGGCGCAGCGGGCTCGTCCTGTCCGGGAGCAGCTTTCGTCGATTTGGCGGATTTTTCGTTGGCCATGGCGTTGGTTCCATATGCCGACGCGATTGCGATCGTTCGGCGGTTCTACCGCGTCGGAACCGGCTGTTCGCCGCGATAATCGTAAAAGCCGCGATCCGTCTTGCGGCCGAGCCAGCCGGCCTCGACATATTTCACCAGAAGCGGACAGGGCCGATACTTGGAATCCGAAAGCCCGTCATGCAGCACCTGCATGATGGAGAGACAGGTATCCAGGCCGATGAAATCCGCAAGCTGCAGCGGCCCCATCGGATGATTGGCGCCAAGCCGCATGGCGGTGTCGATGGCTTCCACCGAGCCGACGCCCTCGTAGAGCGTATAGATCGCCTCGTTGATCATCGGCAGCAGGATGCGGTTGACGATGAAGGCGGGAAAATCCTCCGCCACCGTCACCGTCTTGTCGAGGCTCTGCACGAAGCCCCTGGCCGCCTCGAAGGTCTGGTCGGCTGTGGCGATGCCGCGCACCAGTTCCACCAGCTTCATGAGCGGCACCGGATTCATGAAATGGATGCCGATGAAGCGCTCCGGCCGATCGGTCTGCGAGGCAAGGCGCGTGATCGAAATGGAGGAGGTGTTGGTGGCGAGAATGGCCTCGGGGTTCAGGAGCGGGCAAAGCTGTGCGTAGATCTTGCGCTTGACGGTCTCGTCCTCGGTCGCCGCCTCGACGACGATGTCGGCACCGCCGAGCTTGTCCATCTGGGGCGCCGCGGCGATGCGGGCTATGCTCTGCTGCCGGACTTTCTCGTCGAGCTTTCCCGAATGCACCTGCCGCGCCATGTTGCCGTTGACGGTGGCGATGCCGTTTTCGATCCGCTCGGGCGAGACATCGTGGAGCAGGACATGATAGCCGGCAAGCGCGGCCACATGCGCGATGCCGCTCCCCATCTGGCCCGCGCCAACAATACCCACCGTCGCGATCTTGCCGCTCATTGGATTGATCCTGCCCGATTTTTGTGCAGCGCAAACTAAAAGGGCGGGGCGACTTCGTCTACCCCGCCCTGCATATTTAATACGGAACGCCGAGACCCGTCAAAGCGCCTTCTGCAATTCAGGCAGGATGACGAAGAGATCGCCGACGATGCCGTAATCGGCGACCTGGAAGATCGGCGCCTCCTCGTCCTTGTTGATGGCGACGATGACCTTCGAATCCTTCATCCCGGCGAGATGCTGGATGGCACCGGAGATGCCGCAGGCGATGTAGAGGTCTGGCGCGACCACCTTGCCGGTCTGGCCGACCTGCCAGTCGTTGGGCGCATAGCCGGCATCGACCGCGGCCCGGCTTGCGCCGACCGCCGCGCCGAGCTTGTCGGCGACCGGCAGGATGACCTCCTGGAACTTTTCCGCCGAACCCAGCGCACGCCCGCCAGAGATGATGATCTTCGCCGAGGTCAGTTCCGGCCGATCGCTCTCCGACAGCCGGTTTTCGACAAAGGTGGAAAGCCCCGGATTGTCGGCGGGCTTCACGGTTTCCACCGACGCCTGGCCGCCTTCGCCCCCCGCCTGGAAGCCAGCGGTCCTGACGGTGATGACCTTCTTGGCGTCGGTCGCCTGTACGGTCTGGATGGCGTTGCCGGCGTAGATCGGCCTCTTGAACGTATCGGGCGACACCACCTCGATGATCTCCGACACCTGCATCACGTCGAGGAGTGCTGCGATGCGCGGCGTGACGTTCTTGCCCATGGTGGTGGCCGGCGCGAGGATCGTGTCGTAGCCGTCCGCAAGCGATACGGCGAGCGCCGCGAGCGGCTCGGCCAGACGCTCGGCAAGCTCGTCGCTTTCGGCGAGCAGGACCTTCCTGACGCCCTTCAGCTTGGCCGCCGCGTCGGCGGCCGCCTTGGCGCCCTTGCCGGCGACCAGCACGTCGACGTCCGAACCGATCTTCAGCGCCGCCGACAGCGCCTTCGCCGTCTGGTCGGAGAGGTGGTCGTTGCTATGTTCGGCGATCAAAAGAATGGCCATGTTTTCTTTCCCTTGGTCTTGTCGACGCCGTTTGGCGTGTCAGTCCGGTTGTGCGTCCTTCGAGGCTCGCTGCGCTCGCGCCTCACGATGAGGAGGGTGGGTGCCCGCCATCTCGTTCCGAAACCCGGCAGCATCCCTACGGTCCTCATCCTGAAGTGCGAGCCCGCAGGGCGGTGCCCGGAATGGCGCATCCTTCAAAGGCGAGCCTCGAAGGACGCACCCGAAACGCCTACAATACGCCCGCTTCGTTCTTCAGCTTGTCGACCAGTTCCGCCACGTCCTTGACCTTGACGCCCGCCTTGCGGCCGCCGGGCTCCTCGGTCTTCAGGACTTTCAGCCTCGGCGCGACATCGACGCCGTAGTCGGCCGGGCTCTTCTCGTCGAGCGGCTTCTTCTTCGCCTTCATGATGTTGGGCAGCGAGGCGTAGCGCGGCTGGTTGAGACGCAGATCGGTGGTGACGATCGCCGGCATCTTCAGTTCGACCGTCTGCAAGCCGCCATCGACCTCGCGCGTCACCTTCGCCTTGCCGCCGTCGATCTCGACCTTGGAGGCGAACGTCCCCTGCGACCAGCCGAGAAGCGCGGCCAGCATCTGCCCCGTCTGGCTGGCATCGTCGTCGATCGCCTGTTTGCCGAGGATCACGAGTTCGGGCTTTTCCTGATCGACCACGCCCTTCAGGATCTTGGCGACCGCGAGCGGCTCGACCAGACCGTCTACCTTGACCAGGATGCCGCGATCCGCCCCCATGGCGAGCGCGGTACGGATCGTCTCGGCCGCCTGTGCCGGGCCGATCGACACCGCGATGATCTCTTCCGCCTTGCCGGCCTCCTTCAGCCGGATCGCTTCCTCGATGCCGATCTCGTCGAACGGGTTCATCGACATCTTGACGTTGGCGAGTTCGACGCCCGTGCCGTCCGACTTCACCCTGATCTTGACGTTGTAGTCGACAACCCGTTTCACCGGGACCAGAATTTTCATCCGCTTCAACCTCTCAGAAAACCTAGAACCTGTCGCCGCGCCGATAACACGGGTTTCCCGCCATCGCTAGTCCGGGGCCGACATTCAATCGATATAACGCCGCTTGCAGCCCAGCCTCGCCGGTTTGCTCAGCGGTTCTTGCCGGGCACCCACAGGACATCGGCCTTGCCGTCGTCATTGGCGATGCGGGCAGCCACGAAAAGGAAATCCGAGACGCGGTTGATGTATTGCAGCGCTTCCTTGCTCACCGTTTCGCCAGGCCGGCCGGCGAGTTCGACGATGAGCCGTTCGGCCCGCCGCGCCACGGTGCGCGCCAGATGAAGCGAGGCGGCAGCCGGCGAACCTCCCGACAGCACGAAGCTGCGCAGCCGGTCGAGCCTTTTGTTCAGAATGTCGATATCGGCTTCCACACGCTTGACCTGCGAGGCAACGATCCGAAGCGGCTCGAAATCAAGCTTCTCGCCTGTATCCGGCCGGGCGAGGTCCGCGCCGAGATCGAAGAGATCGTTCTGCACCCGGCCAAGCATGCCGTCGATCTCGGTATTGCCGGCCGTATGCACCCTGGCCACCCCGATGCAGGCATTGGCCTCGTCCACCGTGCCGTAGGCCTCGACGCGCAGGTCGAATTTCGGCCGCCGCTCGCCGCTGCCGAGCGCGGTGGTGCCGTCATCGCCCGTGCGCGTATAAATCCTGTTCAAAACGACCATGCCGCTTCCGCCTCAACGTGCCAGGAACACAGCCAGCAGGACCAGCACGATGGCGATGAACTGCAGCATCACGCGGGCCTGCATCAGCTTGTTCGATTTCGACGGCGAGCCGCCCTGCGCCATATTGAGAAGGCCGCGCACCAGCACGATCACGACCGCCGCGATGACGATGACCGCGAGAATCTCGAAGAGGAAGGACATATCCGGGTTAACTACCTTTTCCTGGCCGAAATCAACCCTGTCCGGCGACCATGCGATAGAATAACGCCGACGGCAGGATACGCTTCAACAGCAATCCGGCCTTGGCCGGCAGCGTTACCGGATAGTGGGGTTTGGGCCGCCTGCTCTCCAGCGCATGGCGAAGCGCCCGATATACGGTTTCGGGGCCGCGTTTCAGCCCCGACCTTCCCTTGCCGGCGCGAAGGCGCTCGATCTGCACCAGGTAGGCGTCTCGATGCACCGAATGTTCGATGTCGATATGACCCTCGAAGATGGCGGCACCGTTCAGCGCGATCTTCGATTCGATCGGCCCCGGCTCGATCAGCGAAACATGGATGCCCGAGCCGGCAAGGTCCGCCCTCAGGGAAAGCATCAGCCCTTCCAGAGCATATTTCGACGCGCAATAGGCGCCGCGATAGCGCAGCGGCACGAGGCCCAGGATGGACGAGCAATTGACGATGCGGCCGCGACCCTCGGCCCGCATGACGGGAACGATCCGGCGTGTCAGATCGTGCCAGCCGAAGACATTCGCCTCGAACTGGTCGCGCAGCGCCTCGACGGGAACATCCTCCACGGCGCCGGCAAGCGCATAACCGCCATTGTTGTAAAGCGCATCCAGCCGGCCGCCGGTCCTTTCGAGCACATCGGCGACAAGCTTTTCGATCGAGGATGGATCGCGGTAGTCGAGATGGAAGCCTTCCAGCCCGTCGCGGCAAAGCGCGGAGATGTCTTGCGGCCGCCGCGCGGTCGCCATCACCCGCCACCCCTCGCGCGCCAGCCGGCGGGCGCAATAGGCACCGATGCCGGAAGACGCCCCGGTAACGAGGATGATTCGCTTTTCTTCCATCAGACTTATGGAACCGGACGCGGTACGGCGCGCCGCAAGACCCCGAAGACCGGGGCTTTCACCCTAGTCTATTGCCATCGAAGCCCGATCCTTCCCATATTCTCGATGAAGTGACAATCCAACGATGGCTTTTACGAAGGCAATGGCTTGAGGACGCAAGGTCGAACCCGCGTTTCTTCGCGCGCCCAAGGTAGAACGCAGCCTGTAGTGACGTTCAGGCGATTGCTCCGGGTTCGCATGGCATGAGACGCCCCGGCATGGAGATCCTGCGGCGGGTGGCCGTGCTGAAACGCGTTCTGGGCGACGCGCTCGGCCATTTCAACAATGACGACGGCTGGTCGATGTCGAGCCACCTCGCCATCACGGCGCTGATGGCGCTTTTTCCCTTCCTGATCTTCGCCACCGCGCTGGCAAGCTTTCTGGGCGCGCACGCCTTTTCCGACACCGCCGTCCACATCGTCTTCGACACCTGGCCCGCACAGATCGCCGAGCCGATTTCGCGCCAGGTGCAGCGCGTGCTGACCGTGCAGCGCGGCGATTTCCTGACCTACGGCGTGCTCGCCGCCGCCTTCTTCGCCTCGAACGGCATCGAGGCGCTCCGCGTGGCGCTGAACCGCGCCTACCGCGTCACCGAAGCCAGAAGCTTCTTCTATCGCCGCATGCAGAGCCTCGTCTTTGTGCTGATCGCCACGCTCGGCTTCTTCGCCATCAGCGTCCTTCTGGTCGCCGCTCCGATCGCCGTGCACATCGCCGCGCGGCATCTCGACTGGATCGAGCCCTATCTCGGCACGATCACGCTGTGGCGCTTCGTCGTCGCCTCGATCGTCATCGTGATGGGCCTGATCGCCGTGCATTTCTGGCTACCCGCGGGCCAGCGCCGCTTCGTGGATATCGTGCCGGGCATATTGTTCACGCTGATCGGCTGGGTCGCGGGCTCCAGCATATTCGCGGCCTATCTGGAGCGGTTTTCGTCCTATGTCGTCACCTATGCGGGCCTCGCGTCGATCATGATCGCGATCGTCTTCCTCTACATCGTGTCGGCGATCTTCATCATGGGCGGCGAACTGAACGCCGCGATCCGGCGCTATCTGGAAGCACGCGCCCGCGTGCCCGACTGAGAGGCCGTTCGGGAACCGGTGGCGAGCGCCACGCCGAGACAGGTGACCACCATGCCGCCGATCTGGAGCGGCGTCAGCCGTTCGTCGAAGAGCACCCAGGTCATGATCGCGGTAACGGCCGGGACAAGGTAGAAGAGCGAGGCGACCTTGGCCACCTCCCCCTCGCGGATCATCAGCATCAAAAGCAGGATCGCGCCGACCGAGAGCACGATCACCAGCCAGGCGAGCGCGAAGACGAACTCGCCATTGACGACCACATGCCTGTCTTCGAACAGGAGCGCGGCAGCGACCATCGGCACGGCGCCGCCGAGATATTGCCATGCCGTCCCGGTGATCAGGTCGCTGCCGCCATAGCGCTTTTGCCAGATCGTGCCGACGCTCATGCCGATCACGGCGATCACGCAGGCGAAAAGCGTCGCCACCGTCACGCCGCCGGTCCCGACGCGAAGGCTCGGCAGCACCACGATCATCACGCCGGCGAAGCCGATGGCGATGCCGGCCCATTGCCGCGCAAGCACACGGTCGCCGAGAAAGACGCCCGCAAGGATCGCCGTGATGAGCGGCTGCAGCCCGGCGATCAGGGCGGCAAGTCCCGCCGGCATGCCGCGATGGATCGCCCAGAAGACGCCGCCGAGATAGACGCCTTGCATCAGGAAGCCGGCGATCATCGCGTTGAGAGCGCCGCGGCCCATCGACCATTTCGCGCCCAGCGCGAACGCCAGGAGGATGAACAGAAGCAACGCGAACGAAAAGCGCAGCGTCAGAAAGGTGAACGGCTCGGACCAGGGCATGGCGTAGCGCGCGCCGACGAAGCCGGTGGCCCAAAGCACCACGAAAAGGCCGGGAGCAAGTCTGGAGAGGCGTTTCATGCCGGCGCTTCGGGTTCGGAAAAATGGGATTCGGCGGAGCAAGTCGCTCTAATCCCGATCATTCCGATAAGCAAAACGAAACGATTGGGCCATATCCTTCCGGGGAAGCGCGGAATGGGTGCGCGGCGGTTCCCGAGAGGATGAACCATGCTGATGAACCTTGACCCCACCTGGATGATGATGGCCGTCGCGGTCGTCGCGATCCTTTCGTTCATTTTCGGGATGGCGCTCGATGGGCTGCTCGGCGCCGAGGGATTCGGTCCGATCGGCAATACGATCGTGGTGACGGCCGGCTTCTTCCTAGGCATTTTCGCGGCCAATGCCTACGGCATCCAATTCTACGATTTGAAGATGGCCGTCGCTGCCGGCCTTTGCGGCGCCTTCGTCAGCCTCGGCATTCTTGCCGCGGTCAAGGCCGGTCTGGCGCGGCTGTAGCCTGTTCGCCGGGACCGACCATGCGGCGGATATCCGCCGGTGTCCGCCCCTCCGCCCTGAGCGCGGCGAGCGCCGTGTCGCCCCGGCTTTTCGACAGCTTGCGGCCATCCTCGCCCAGGACGAGATCGTGGTGGAAGTAGCACGGTTCAGGCAGGTCGAGCAGTTCCTGCAACAGCCGGTGAATGGCGGTCGCATGGAAAAGATCCCGGCCACGCACCACGTCGGTGACGCCCTGCACCGCGTCGTCCACCACCACCGAGAGGTGATAGCTGGTCGGCGTCTCGCGGCGTGCCAGTATCACGTCGCCCCAGAGGGCAGGATCTGCGCGCACGATACCCGTCTCGCCCATGGGTCCGCGCCCGTCCTCCTGCCATGAGAGTGCTTTGGCGATACGCTCAAGCGCGCGTGCCATGTCGAGCCGCCAGGCGAAGGGCGCGCCGCTTTCGATCCGCCGCTTCCGTTCGCCGACCGGCAAGAGGCGCTCGACGCCCGGATAGAGCGGCGCACCGTCCGGATCGGTCGGCCATTTCCGGCCGGCCGCCTGCGCGTCCGCGATATGGGCGCGAATATCGCCGCGGCTCATGAAGGCCGGATAGACGAGCCCTTCCGCGATCAGCCGGTCGAGATGGGTCCGGTAGGCGTCCAGATGCCCGGATTGCCGGCGCACCGGCTCCTCCCACTCGATCCCCAGCCAGGCCAGGTCCTCGTATATGCCGCGCTCGAATTCGGCGGCCGATCGCGTCGGATCGATATCCTCGATCCTCACGAGCAGCCGCCCGCCGGCCTCCTCCGCCAGCTTCCGGTTGAGAAGCGCCGAACAGGCGTGCCCCAGATGCAGCCGCCCGTTCGGGCTCGGTGCGAAGCGGAAGACGCGCTGGCTGGTCATTTCATGCTGACAAAGCGGGTTGGACGGGTCACGTGCCGATTGCTACTTTGCCGCCCGACTAAGGACAAGCTCATGCGGCGCATTGAAACGCTGGATCACGTATATCAGGGGCTGGATGCACTGTGCGCCACCGATCGGCGGCTCGTCCGCGTGCGCGAAGTGGCCGGCGAGGTACCGCTGAGGCTCTCCGAACCCGGTTTCCGCAGTCTCGCCTCGATCATCGTCTCGCAACAGGTCTCGCGCGCCAGCGCCGACGCGATCTTCGGCCGGCTGACAGGGCTTGTCGATCCGCTCGACGCCGAAGGCGTACTCATCGCCGGTGACGATATCTTCCGCGAGGCCGGCTTGTCGCGGCCCAAGCAGCGCACGCTCCTGGCGCTTGCCGAAGCGGTCGCGAATGCAGGGCTCGATCTCCATCATCTCTGCCGCCTCGACCCCGCCGACGCGATGCGGGCGCTCACCGCCGTGCACGGCATCGGCGCCTGGACGGCGGAGGTCTATCTGCTCTTCGCCGCGGGTCATCCCGACATCTTCCCCGCACGCGACGTCGCACTCCAGACCGCCGTCGGCCACGCGCTCGCCATCGAGCCGCGTCCCGGCGAAAAGGCCCTGATCAAGCTCGCAGAATCATGGTCGCCATGGCGTGGGGTGGCGGCGCGGCTCTTCTGGGCTTATTACCGCGAGACAAGGGGGCGCGACGCGGCACCGATAGCGCCGGTTTCGCCCAGCCCCGCATAGAGCATGTCTTCCGAAAGTGGACGCCGGTTTAGGGATAAAGCCATGCTCAAAATCAGGAAACTGAAGCACACGGAGCGAATCTGAAAGATCGCGACGCGCTTTGGAACAAGCGGAATCGCCCGGAATTGCACTTTTCAGGCGGCGTTTTCCTGCTTCACAACCCCGTCATGTCGGGCTTACAGTATCCGTGCCGATCGGTTCGGGAATGATTCCAGGAGGTAGTTTCGTGACGATCGCCGTCTCTCCCGATGGCATGCCTGCTCTGGTGCTGAACGCGGATTACCGCCCGCTCAGCTATTACCCGCTGTCGCTCTGGTCCTGGCAGGATGCGATCAAGGCGGTGTTCCTGGAGCGCGTCAACATCGTCGCCGAATACGACCACGCCGTCTCCTCACCCTCGTTTTCGATGAAGATACCGAGCGTGGTGAGCCTCAAGAGCTACGTGAAACCGAGCCGGCACCCCGCCTTCACCCGTTTCAACGTTTTCCTGCGCGACAGATTCCAGTGCCAGTATTGCGGGAGGCATGAAGACCTCACCTTCGACCACGTCGTCCCACGTCGTTGCGGCGGCGCGACGACGTGGGAGAACGTGGTTGCCGCCTGCTCGCCCTGCAATCTGAAGAAGGGTGGCCAAATGCCGGCGCAGGCCAAGATGTGGCCAAAGCAGAAGCCCTACCCGCCGACCGTGCACGACCTGCACAATAACGGCCGGCTGTTCCCTCCGAACTATCTCCACGAAAGCTGGATGGACTATCTCTACTGGGACGTCGAACTGGAAGCCTGACAAGCAGGCCTCATCCCGTTCTCAATCGCATTTGCGCTGGAAGGCGCTCCACCACGCGACGCCCGCCAGGATCAGGCTGGCCACCGCGTTCCAGCCGGCAAAGGAGAGGCCGAGGAACCGGCCGGCCGCCTCGTCGCAGGCCGGTGGAACGAAGGTGTTGAGCGCGTCGAGGATGCCCTTGCCGCCGGTGGAGGGTGAGGCAACCACGCCGCAATCGGTCGGCCCCGCCCACCATTTCCATTCAACGCCGGAATGATAGACGGCCATATAGAGGCTCCACACCATCAGCGCCCCGCCGATGGCGAGCAGGCCGCGCGTGACGATGGGCGGCCAGCGAAGCCCCGCCGAAATAGCGGCCAGCACCATGACCGGAACGCCGGCATAGTAGGGAATGCGCTCCTCCAGGCAGAGCTTGCAGGGGATGAAACCGCCCAGATGCTGGAAGCCGAGTGCGCCACCCACCGTCGCCGCCATGACGACAGCCAGAAAGATTGCGGCGCGGGTCTGCGTCCGGCCGGTAGGAGCGGTGAGCGAAGCCATTTCGGTTTTCCGTGGGCTGGTCGAAGGATCAGAGCAGATATTTGTAGAGGATATAAAGCAGAATAAGGACGGCTGCCGCCACCCCCGCGATCATGCCGAGGCGTTTCTCTATGAAATGCCGGATTGGCTCGCCATAGCGGCGAAGCAGCCAGGCGAGGAAATAGAAGCGCGCGCCGCGCGTCACCAGCGCCGACACGATGAACAGCCAGATGTTCACATGCATGGCGCCCGACAGGATCGTCACCACCTTGATCGGAGGCAGATGCGCGAGCCCCGATGTAATGAGCAAAAGCAGGATGGTCGAGGCGTCGGCCGAATCGCGCATCGCCTCGAAGGCGTCGAGCTTGCCGTAGAATTCGAGGACGGGGCGGGCAACCGCCTCGAAGGCGAAATAGCCGAGATACCAGCCGGCAATGCCCCCGAGTACCGAGGCGACCGTCGCGATGAAGGCATAGCGCCAAGCCCGGTCGGGCCGCGACAGCGTCATCGGCAGGAACAGGATGTCGGCGGGGATGAAGAAGATGGAGCTTTCGATGAAGGCGATCAGCGCCAGCCAAGCTTCGGCGGCGGGCCGTGCGGCGAGCGACATCGTCCAGTCGTAGAGTCTGCGCAGCATGGGGCTCCCCGCAAAGGCAAACCTGTCTAGAAAGATTTGCCCGCCGACGCAATCACGCACGGGAGGGCATATCATCGCGGCGGCGGCCGTGGCTCTCCGCCGACAGGCGCCGGAAACGGTTGACGGCGAACCCCTTCACCGTATAGTCCGCCTCCGTCCCGGGCGCTCGACCCGGTATCGATGCGGGTGTGGCGGAACTGGTAGACGCGCCGGACTCAAAATCCGGTTCTGGTGACAGAGTGTCGGTTCGATTCCGACCACCCGCACCATTGCGCGATCGGATGGCCGATCCGCCCTTGTTGCGCTTTTCGCAACTTCACTTATTTTGACAGGGAAGGTTCACGCGAAATTCACCCGTGCGCCGCACGGTGTAGGGATAGATGCCCTGAAAGGGGTTCCAGGATGGCGATGCAAAAGAAGTTTCTTGTAACTGCCGAATGGGATGGCGAGGCTGGCGTTTGGGTCGCGACTAGCGACGATATTCCGGGTCTCGTCACCGAGGCTGGCAGTCTGGACGAATTGCTGAAGCGCGTTCTTGCCGTTGCACCGGAGTTGCTCGAAGACAACGCGCATCTGCTCGCAGACGACAACTTCGATGCCCAGTTGATCGACATGTGCATCGTATCGACACTGCGCGTGGACGGACAGCACGCTCACTGATGGTTCGCGGCTTCTATGCGCAACTCGTGGAAGCGCTTAAACAGTCGGGCTGTACCTTCAAGCGGCCCGGCAAGGGCGATCACGAGATTTGGTATAGCCCGATCACCAACCGTACTTTTAGCGTTGATCGGAAGAGCCTGTCCCGCCACACAGCAAACGGCGTGACGAAACAGGCCGGTATCGGCAGGAAATTCTAAAGCACAGCACCTCCCGAAAGCGAGAACCGCTCTCCGGTGAAGGATGTTGAAAAACGAGCTTAAATCGCATCCGGCAAATCTGAAAATTGCGGTATTCCTCCCGGGCGGCATTTCGGCCTTGTTCAGGAACCGTTCAGCCATTGTCGCGATTATGACTGTCGAGGGGCGCTTTTTGATTGGAGGTTTCGATGGATCGACGATCTTTCCTCACCGGCGTTCTGGGTCTTGCCGGCGCAGCCGCGGTTGCGACGGCTCTTCGGCCGGTCGACGCCGTTGCCGGCGTGCCCAACACGGGCGGTATCCTCAATGAACTGGAAGCGTCGGCGACAGATGTCGCGGACAATGGCGACGAGGCCAAGGTCGAACTGGTCGATCACCGCCGTGATCACAGGCGCCGGCGCCACCACAGCCATCACGACCGCCATCACCGCCGCCGGCGGCACAGAAGGCGCGTCTGGCGGCGCGTATGCCGCCGCTACCGGCACCATGGCCGCTGGCGCGAGCGCTGCCACCGCGAACGGGTCTGGGCCTGGTATTACCGGTAGTCCAAGCTTGAGAATCCCGGCGAAAGCCGGGATTTTCATTTTCGGACTCGCCATGCGGCAGGCCATCCCGGCGCTTGCCGGATGGCGTCACGATGTGGTTTCGTCGGCGCCATGAAAGTCGTGATTCTGGTCTCGGTCGCAATGCTTGCCTTCGCGGCCAATTCCATCCTGGCCCGCCTTGCGCTTTCCGAAACCGACATCGATCCGCTCGCCTATACAGGCATCCGGCTCGTTTCAGGAGCGGTTGTGCTGGCGGCAATCGCCCTTTTCCGGTCGGCCCGGCCGAAAAGCATGCGATCGGCGATAAAGGGAAGCTGGTCCGGCGCCATATCCCTGTTGCTTTATGCCCCGACGTTTTCTGTCGCCTATGTCATGGTCGGCGCCGGGCCGGGCGCCCTCATCCTTTTTGCCAGCGTACAGATCGGCATGCTCGCCTGGGCGATCGTCAAGGGAGACCGTCCAGTTGCGCTCGAATGGCTGGGGATGGGCGTGGCGTTCGCCGCCTTCGTCTACCTCATCTCTCCAGGCCTGGTGGCACCGCCGCTGCAAGGCGTCCTGTTGATGGTCGTCGCGGGGTTGGCATGGGGTGCGTATTCGCTGATCGGAAGGGAATCGAGCGCGCCGGTCGCCGACACGGCCGGCAACTTCGTCCGGTGCGCGCCGGCGGGCATTCTGCTGATCGTCTTCGGCGTGGTTTCGCTTCGGCCGAACGCCGAGGGGCTGGCCTACGCGATCGCTTCCGGCGCGCTTGCCTCCGGCCTCGGCTACATCGTCTGGTATGGCGTGCTGCCGAGCCTTTCGCGCACCCAGGCCGCCTTCGTGCAACTGTCCGTTCCCGCCATAGCCGCCGCCGGAGGCGTCGCCATCATCGGCGAGCCGCTCACGGCACGGCTTTTGATCGCAACCGCCGGCATCCTCGGCGGCATCGCGCTGGCGCTGCTGGCGGCCGAAAGGCGGAGACGGGGTGCGGCGGCGTGATTGCCGGGCTGATTCTTCCCGGCGCTCAATGCCGTCCTACGAGTTGCCTGACGCGCTCGCGCAGGAGCCGCGCCATGTTGCGCGTCTCGCGATAGAGGTAAAGCTGCTTGGCGGCCTGCCGCGCGGCACGGTCCGCCTGCGGCGTGATGCCGAGCACCAGCGTCCCCATCCGCCGCCTCTCGCTCCACAGCCGGTCCATGACGATGTGATCGGGCGCCGCACAGGAATCGGTCGCCCGGATGTTCGGATCGTCGAGATGCGTCTTCGTCGCCTCGATCATCAGGAGAGTGCCGGGCGACCAGATAGAATAACTTTCATCGTAGGCCGTCTTCCAGGTGTAGGCGACGCCCTGCTCGATGAAGACGATCAGCGCGGCGATGATTTTGCCGTCGAGCGAAAGCGTATGGACCCGGCACATATCCCGCTCGGAAAGCAGGTGCACGGCTTCGCGTGCGAACGCAGCCTGATAACGGTCGGTTACCATGGCGGTGCGCTCGCGCCCCTTCCAGCCGGCGCCTTCGAGCGTCAGGAAAGCCTCTACGCCCTGACGGATTTCCTCTGGCTGGCGCGCTATGCCGTATTCGAGTGCGCCCTTTTCGCCCAGCCGCCGTTTCAGCCGGCGAAACTCGCGATAATGATGCGGCCTGAGCGAGGCCTTGAGATAGGCTTCGCCGTCCAGTTCGCTTTCAAGGAACGCGCGTTCGACTTCCTCCGTTGCGACCAGCGTGAGATCGCGGCTGGCGGCGAAGGATCGCAGCATGCCCGCGACGACCCCGTCGAGATGCATGTCGGGCAGCACGAGCACTTTCGGCATCCTCAGATGCGGCCGTGCGACCATGGCGAGAAAGTCGTCCATCACCTGGCCGGGATTGTCGCTGTCGATCAGCGGCGTGCCGAGCGGGCCGAAGGGATGCGACCAGCTGCGCATGACCGAGACGCCGAGCGGCATGGTCGGCCGCTCGATGGAGAAGGGCAGGAGCAGCCGCAGCCGGCTCCTGTATTCACTGCCGTCGCGGATGACGGCAAGACGCACTTCCCGGTCCTCCAGCCTTGGCATGGCTGGCGCCAGGAAGCGCGGATTGAAGAAGACGTTCGGCTCCAGCGCGCGCGCCGCCAGATGGTCGAGTTCCTCGATGAGGTCGAAACCGGCCGAGGCCGGGTATACGGCGAGCCTGCGTTCAGGGCGGCGTCCCGTCAGGAGTTCGACGCGGGCGCGCTCCATCGGCCCTTCCGCCAGACCCGCAAGCTCGGAGATCATGGCGCCCGCCGGGCCGCCCGCCGTCTCCTCCAGTATCGGTACCGCACTCATGCTCTTTCCAATTCAGCCGGCGGCAGGAAGATCGCCATGACGATGCCGAGCTTGCGCCGCACCGTAAACGAGAGCGCGACCGCCTCGAACACCATCGCCGCCGCCGTCGCGATCGCCGCTCCCCATAATCCCATGGAGGGAATGAACAGGACGTTGAGCCCTATATTCACCGCCAGCGTAAGCGCATAGACGACCGCACAGATATTCTGGTTGCCGCTCATGGTGAGAAGGCTTTCCGCCGGTCCGACCGCCGCGCGCGCCACGACCCCGATGACAAGGACGAAGAGGAGCGGATAGCCGGCGCTGAACCCGGGGCCGAAAAGCGACAGCATCGGCTCGCCGATGACGAGCACGATGATCGCCATCGCCAGCGAGGGCCAAAACGTCCAGGACACGGTTTCCCGCGCAAAGACGGCGAGTTCCGCATGACTGCCGCCATGGGTGAATTTGGAATAGCGCTGGGCGACGCCGGCCTTGACGGCGAAATAGACGAAATGGACGAGCGCCAGCGTCTTCACCGTGGCGAAATAGACGGCGACGTCGTCGGGCCGCATGAAGTGGCCGACCATCAGCACATCGGCGTTGGTGAGCAGGAAGAAGAAGCTCTCCACCAGGAAGATCGGCAGCGACACCGTGAACCAGTAGCCGAAAAGAATGGTGCGTGGGCCGTCAGGCAGCTTCGCATCCAGCCGGCGGGTGACGCCGACGAATTGCATGATCGTCGTCATATAGGTCGCGGCAAGCGCCGCCACGACCGCGACCGAGGCCGAAGCCGGATATCCGGCCCATAGCGCCGCCGCCATGAAGACGAGAATGAGGATCGGCCGCGTGATGTAGATCGGCAGAAGCGCGGAGAAGACCCATGAATTGGCGCGCGCCGCTCCTTGCAGCGTATCGGAGAGCGCAATCATCGGCAGGCAGAACAGTCCAAACAGGAAGGGCTGGATATAGACGCCCTCTATATCGTTTGAAAACAGCCAGAGGCCGGCAAGGCCGGCAGCCATGAAGAAGGAGGCGGCGATGAGAACGAAGAGCCGGCTGGCGAGCAGGATGCCGCGCAGTTCGGCGAGCCGGCCGTTCGCCCGGTATTCGGGCACGAAGCGGACGATCGAGGTGTCGAAGCCGAGGCAGGCGAGATTGCCGGCGATCACCATCGCCACCCAGACGAGCACGAAGATGCCGTACTCGAAACTGCCCATCCAGCGCGCCATCAGCACCTGGCTGAAAAAGGCGATGACGGCGCTGACGATGCGGATCGAGAAGGCAGCGAGGGACATGCGTCCCGCCTGCCCGCGCTCGCCGGTATCGAAGAGCACGGCGTCCACACGGGCAAGCAGCGGGCGCACCGCAAGAGCGAGGCGCGCCGGCAACAGCCGGTCGGCCGTCATAGCCGCGGAAAAGCGCACGCGATCACACTCCAAAATGCCGTTCTGCGCCAGTTGTCTTAAGGCAGGAGTCTTTAAGAAACGGTTGGGTGCGCCCTGAAAAGGCACGGCATTCCGGCGAAGCTATTCGTCGAGCCTGAATTCGAGATAGAGATTGCGCTGCAGGAGCGACTGGTTGTCGTCGGAGACGATGGACACCATCAGCGCCCCGTCGCCCCGCTGCCAGACATCCAGCCCCTCCATATTGTCGATCTGGTAGCTCATGTCGGCCGTAAACAGCACCGGCCCGTCGGCAAGCCCGCCCTTGCGAACTGTCTTGCCGCCGATGCGTCGCAACTGCATGGCGACACCGTCGGCGTAGGAAAAGGACCGCTCCAGCAGCAGAAGATCGCCGTTCGGCAGGAAGGCGCCGTCGGTGATGTCGAACTTGCCGCTGCGTCTGACGGTGAAGACGCCTTTCTGCGGCCCTTCGAGGATCGCGGCGAACTGGTTGCCGTTTTCGTCCAGGCTTTTCTCCGAGACGACGACGCGAGCGCCCTTGAGCGGCCCGTCCTCGGGCGCATAGGCGATCGTCTCGAACCCGCGGTTCATGCGCAATTCCTGGCGCGGAACCAGGAAATCGAGGTCGCGGATGGGCGCCTTCATGCCGGCCGGGTCGATGCGGAACTCGGAAATGCGATGGCTGCGCTCGAAGCCGGCTGTGGCAATGTCGCCCCTGATCCCCAGGCCTTCTGCGTCGGTCAGCCATTTCCGGCCGATGATGTTGCCGTCGGCATCGACCATCGCCTGCATGACGAAATCGCTGACGCCCGAGGGCCGCCCGTCCGCATCATGCTCGATACGTCCGAAGAACCAGAAGCCGGTATCGGCAACGCCGATGAAATCCGAGCCCGGCTTGCGGAAGCGGAAGGCCGACAAGCCGCCGAAATCGCCGGAATTGGACGTCATCTCCAGCCCGCCGACGAAGGTCAGCGGCCCGAAACGCGTTTCGTCATGCCCGATGTGGAATTGCGTGATGGGACGCGCGGAAATGTCCATCCGCTCAAGCGGCGCGGCGGCGGCTACCGGAATGAAAAGGCTGGCAACGGCCAGTACGAGGGCCGCAACACAAGGCGCCGAATCGAAAAGCTTGTTCAAATGAAATTACCCGAGAAGGCTATTTTCGCCCCGCGCGGCGCAGCCCGGCGCCAGTCCGTCGCGTCTCGCGCGTGCCCTCCTCGGCGAAGAGGCCGGCAAGCTGCTCGGTCATGGCGCCGGCAAGTTCCTCCGCGTCGACGATAGTGACGGCGCGGCGATAGTAGCGGGTCACGTCATGGCCGATGCCGATGGCCAGAAGTTCGACCGGCGAGCGCGTCTCGATCAGGTCGATCACGGCGCGCAGGTGCCGCTCCAGATAATTGCCCGGATTGACCGACAGCGTCGAATCGTCGACCGGCGCACCGTCCGAGATCATCATCAGGATCTTGCGCTGCTCGCGCCGCGCGATCAGCCGGCTGTGCGCCCACAAAAGCGCCTCGCCGTCGATATTCTCCTTGAGCAGGCCCTCACGCATCATGAGGCCGAGATTGCGACGCGCCCGCCGCCACGGCGCGTCGGCCGACTTGTAGACGATATGGCGTAGATCGTTCAGGCGGCCCGGACTGGCGGGCTTTCCGTCCTTCAGCCATTTCTCGCGCGCCTGCCCGCCCTTCCACGCACGGGTGGTAAAGCCCAAAATTTCCACCGACACGCCGCAGCGCTCCAGCGTGCGCGCAAGGATGTCGGCGCAGGTGGCCGCAACCGTGATCGGCCGGCCGCGCATCGAGCCGGAATTATCGAGGAGCAGCGTCACCACCGTGTCGCGGAACTTGGTATCGCGTTCCTGCTTGAAGGAAAGCGGCTGCATCGGGTCGATGACGACGCGCACCAGCCGCGCCGGATCGAGATAGCCTTCCTCGAGATCGAAATCCCACGAACGGTTCTGCTGCGCCATCAGCCGGCGTTGCAGCCGGTTGGCGAGGCGGCCGACGACACCCGACAGATTGGCGAGTTGCTTATCGAGGAAAGCGCGCAGCCGGTCGAGTTCCTCCTCCTCGCAAAGTTCCTCCGCCCCCACCGTCTCGTCGAAGCCGGTGGTGAAAACCTTGTAGTCGATGTCGCGCGGCAGATTGGCGAAGGGATCGTCCCGGCGGCGTGCCTCGCCGGGCGTCTCGGCGTCGGCATCCTCGTCCTCGGAAACATCGTCGGAGGATGCGTCGCTTGCCTCGGTCTCGCCCTGCTCCTGCTCTTCGGCGGACGCTTCCGAATCCTGCGCCTCGGACTGGTCGGCGCCGGAATCCTCCTCCTCGCCGTCTTCGCCCTGTTCTTCGCCCTGAGGCTTCTGGTCGTCATCCTCCGATTCCGACTGGTCGTCGTCGCCAAGTTCCTCGGCCATCTCCATCGAGGCCAGCATGTCGCGTACGACGCGGGCAAAAGCCTGCTGGTCGTCGAGCTTGTCGGCAAGCGCCTCGATGTCGCCGGCGGCCTTGTCCTCGATCCAGTCGCGCCAGAGTTCCACCATCTTGCGGCCGCTCTTCGGCACGGGCCGCCCGGTCAGCTTCTCGCGCACCACCAGCGCCACCGCTTCCTCGATCGGCGCTTCCGCCTTCTCGGAAACTTCGGCGAGGTTCGACTTGGCGTATTTGTCCTCCAGCATCAGCGCGATATTGTCGGCGACGCCGCGCATGGCGCGTGAGCCGATCGCCTCCACCCGCGCCTGCTCGACCGCGTCATAGACAGCGCGCGCCTGCTTGCCCTCCGGCGCGAGCCTCGCATGGACGCGCGGATCGTGCCGAGCGCGCTTGAGCGCCATGGAATCGCCCAGCCCCCGCGTGATGCCGATATCGTTGCGCGTCGGCTTCTTCGGCAGGTCGGGCAGCCGGGCATGCGTGCCGGCAAGCGCCGGCTTGTCCTTGGCGAAGGAGACTTCGAGATCGTGGTCGCCGGCGATCGCGCGCATGCAGACGCTGACGGCGCGCTTCAGCACATCCGTCTCGCCGCCCGCCTTGGGCCTGGTGCGTATGTTGTCGCCGGGACCGGCCATGATGGTGCCTGGATCAGCCGAGAACCACGTTCACCGCGCTTTCCGGCAATTCCTCGCCGAAAGCGCGTTGATAGAACTCGGCGACGAGCGCGCGTTCCAGTTCGTCGCATTTGTTGAGGAAGGTGAGCCGGAACGCCATGCCGATCGAGCCGAATATCTCGGCGTTCTCCGCCCAGGTGATGACGGTGCGCGGGCTCATCACGGTCGAGAGATCGCCGTTGACGAAGGCCGAGCGCGTCATGTCGGCGACGCGCACCATCTTGTTGGCGATCTCGCGGCCCTTGTCGTTGCGGTAATGCTTGGCCTTGGCCAGCACGATGGCGACCTCGTTGTCATGCGGCAGGTAGTTCAGCGTAGTGACGATCGACCAGCGGTCCATCTGCGCCTGGTTGATCTGCTGCGTGCCGTGATAGAGGCCGGTCGTATCGCCCAGCCCCACCGTATTGGCGGTAGCGAAAAGGCGGAAGGCGGGGTGCGGCCGGATGACGCGCGACTGGTCGAGCAGCGTCAGGCGGCCGGAACTCTCCAGCACGCGCTGGATGACGAACATCACGTCGGGGCGGCCTGCGTCGTATTCGTCGAAGCAGAGCGCGACATTGTGCTGATAGGCCCAGGGCAGGATGCCGTCACGGAACTCCGTGATCTGCTTGCCTTCCTTCAAGACGATCGCGTCCTTGCCGACAAGGTCGATGCGGCTGACATGGCTGTCGAGATTGACGCGCACGCACGGCCAGTTGAGCCGCGCGGCCACCTGCTCGATATGCGTCGATTTACCCGTGCCGTGATAGCCCGAGACCATCACGCGTCGGTTGAAGGCGAAGCCCGAAAGGATGGCGAGCGTCGTCTGCTCGTCGAACAGATAATCCGGGTCGAAATCCGGCACATGCTCGTTGGCGGCCGAATAGGCCGGCACGACCATGCTGGATTCGAAGCCGAACGTTTCCTTCACCGGCACGGTCGTGTCGGGCAGATTCGCGATATCGCGGTCGATCTTGTTCATCATGCCTCCAGCACGGGACCTCTCCCGCGCCGCTCTGATTTCCTTGTTCAGGGGGCCGTCTTAAGGCTTTTTCCTATCGGATAGAAGCCGCAGTGACGAGCGCTCAGCACAAGCCTGCCTGTCTGAGCAGCCGGTAGGCCTGGATCACCTCGCGGAACCGGTCTTCCGAACCCCTGTTGCCGCCATTCGCATCGGGATGGTGGCACTTCACCAGTTCCTTATAGCGCGCCTTGATGTCGGCGCCAGTCGCCTTTACGTCAAGTCCAAGCGTTTCCAGCGCCTTGGCCTCAAGCGGCCGTGCCTTGCGTTCCTGAGGCGGCCGGCTCGCCTGGGAGCCAAACAGGTTGAACGGGTCGCGCGTGCGGCGGAAATAGCCGGCGCCGCCGGAACGTGCCTGCGAGAAATCGGCCGCCGCCTTCGGCCCCGAGGCCGCTCCCATCTTCCAGGTCGGGCGATGGCCCGTCAGCGCCTCCTTCTGGAAGCGTGCGATTTCCGTATCGGAAACGCCGGAAAAATAATTGTAGCGCTTGTTGTATTCCCGGACATGCTCGAAGCAGAAATGGAAATACTCGCCCTCGCGCATGCGCCCGACCGGCGCCCTGTGAATGCCGGCTTCCGTGCACCCGTCCCATTGGCAGCGCTGCGAATGCGTCTTCAATTCCGCGCCGGGATCGGGGCGGATGCGGATGCGCTCGAAATATTTCGAATAAGGCTTCATGCTGCCGTCGATTATGGGCGCTTCGTCCGACGATACAAGAATTGACATTTCGGGGATGATCGGCCTACCGGCTGAATCGTCGGTTTACAAGACGGCGGCGACGGTTCGTGACCCGCCCCGCCTGGTAAGGCCCCTTATATGGTAAGGAACCCCGGTGATGTCCATTCAATCCGTTATGGAAACCAAGCTTGAGAGCGCGCTTTCGCCCGAAAGGCTGGAAGTGATCGACGAGAGCCATCTCCATGCCGGCCATCACCACCTCGAATCCGGCCACGAGGCTATTTTCGACGGCAGCGGCGAGACGCATTTCCGTGTCCGCATCGTCGCTCCGTCCTTTGCAGGCATGAGCCGGGTCGAGCGCCACCGGGCCGTAAATGCGGTACTGTCCGATGAATTGAAAACAGGCGTCCACGCGCTTGCCGTGGAAACGGCGGCGCCGGGCGAGAAGACGCGCTGGTAGCGTCCTCCGCCGAGAGGCCGGAAAGCCCGGATTTCCGCTATTTCCGCGACAATTTGTTGCAATGCACAAAACGCAGCTCAGCCATGCAGAGCTGTGCATTCAAATCGTAGGCTTTCCCTCTTATGTGAGCGTCATCGAACAACACCGCTTTATGCGAGGGCAAGGAAATGAGCATGATCCGCAACTACCGCAACTGGCGCCGCTTCAGGAAGACCGTCACCGAGCTCAGCCGTTTGACCGACCGCGAGCTGGACGATATGGGCCTGCGCCGCGGCGACATCTACTCGGTCGCCAAGTCGGCCATCTGACGAACGGTTTACGACGGGGTTTTTCCTCCCTCCCTGTCGAAGAGACCGGCGTTTCCTCCCATTCGCCGGTCACCCAACGCAAAGCCCGCCGATCCTCCCCGGCGGGCTTTGTCGTATCCAGCGGCGGCCCCTCATATTTCGTCGGCACAATCTGCACATTTTCCTGCTTTCAAGAGTCAAGGAGCGACCGTATTCCTTTGGTCTGGACAGCCGATTCCGCGACCGGACAGGCCAAGGCGACGCTGACCATGCCCCAAGGGAAGATCAAGCGGATGGATATTAGCCATGTTTGCATTGATAGACTTGGCCGCCTGTGTTCCAAGGCAGATTTGTTGCCAAGTGAAGCACCGGTCTCTAAGGATGACGCAACTTATCGTACGAAAGTCGTGCCTCGATGGCAGATACCTATGGCATCTCGAAGTCGCCTACGGGGATAGACGGATTCGATGACCTTACATCGGGCGGCCTGCCGACAGGCCGGCCGACGCTCGTCTGCGGCGCCGCCGGTTGCGGCAAGACGCTGTTTGGCGCCACGTTTCTGGTGCATGGAGCGCGCGAGTGCGATGAGCCAGGCGTTTTCGTCACCTTCGAGGAGCGCCCGGCCGATCTCATCAGCAATGTTGCCTCGCTTGGTTTCGGGCTCGACAAGCTTGTCGCGGATGACAAGGTCTACATCGAGCACATCGCCATCGACCCGGCCGAACTGGCCGAGATCGGCGACTACAACCTGGAGGGGTTGTTCATTCGGCTGGAGATGGCGGTCGAGCAGGTCGGGGCCAAGCGTGTCGTGCTCGATACGATCGAGAGCCTGTTTTCCGCTTTCACAAACCCCGCGATCCTGCGCGCGGAAATCCGTCGTCTCTTCGATTGGCTGAAAGAGCGGGAACTGACGACCGTCATAACCGCCGAGCGTGGCGAGGGAACCCTGACCCGCCGCGGGCTGGAAGAGTATGTCTCGGACTGCGTGATCCTGCTCGACCATCGGGTGCAGAACCAGATTTCGACGCGCCGCCTGCGGATCGTCAAATATCGTGGTACCGCGCACGGAACCAATGAATATCCGTTCCTCATCGACGAGGACGGCTTTAGCGTTCTTCCGGTCAGTTCGCTTGGACTCAATTATGCGGTGTCCGACGAGCGCATATCCACAGGCATCCCCGATCTGGACGCAATGCTCGGTGGCGGAGGCTTCCATCGCGGCTCGAGCATCCTGGTTTCCGGCGTTGCCGGCGCCGGTAAGAGTTCGGTGGCGGCAAGTTTCGTAGACGCCTCCTGCCGGCGCGGTGAAAAGACGTTGTTCTTCTCATTCGAGGAATCGGCGTTCCAGACCGCCCGGAACATGCGTTCCATCGGTATCGATTTGCAGCAATGGATGAAAAGGGACTTGCTGCACTACGTTGCCGCCCGGCCGACGCTCTACGGCCTGGAGATGCATCTGGCCATCATGGTTCGGGAGGTCGCCAGGTTTCAGCCAAAGCTTGTCGTGCTCGATCCGGTTTCCGCCTTCGCGGCGCCGGGCGATATGACGGAAGTGCAGGCCATGCTCCTGCGCATGGTCGATTTTCTGAAAGCGCAGCAGATTACCGCGGTCTTCACGAACCTGACCGACGCCAGGGGCAACGAGACACAGACCGAAGTCGGGTTGTCTTCGATGATGGATGCGTGGATTCTCCTGCTCAACCGCGAGAGCAATGGCGAATACAACCGCGAACTCTACCTGCTCAAGGCGCGCGGTATGGATCATTCCAATCAGGTGCGTGAATTCGCTCTGGGTGACAGCGGCATCAATTTGAGCGAACCCTATCTCGGTGAGGGTGGCGCGCTGACAGGTTCGTCGAGGCGCGCGTTCGAAGCAAAGACCCGGCGTGAGAAGTCTGCGCGAGCAGCCGAACTTTCACGCCTGCAGCAGCAGCTCGACCATCGCCGCAAGAAACTCGAAGCCCAGATCGAAATGCTCAAGACCGATCTGCGGTCCGATGAGATGGAACTCGAGCGAATGATCGAAACGGAGGCCACCTATCTGGCCCAACTCCAGTCAGATGAGAGAGAATTGCGCCGCAGTCGCAAAGACAGCCATGCCTCCAAAGATGAACGTGAACCGAAATGACAGATTCAGACAGCAACCGGCGCAAGCTGGTGCTCTATGTCGCGGGCCAGACTCCCAAGTCGCTGGCCGCGATCGCAAACCTCAAGCGCATCTGCGCCGAGCATCTGGATGCCCAATACATCGTCGAGGTTGTCGATCTGAAGCAAAACCCGATCCTCGCGCGTAAACACGGTATCGTCGCGATCCCCACCCTGGTGCGCCAGCTTCCCATACCGATCCGCAAGATCATCGGCGACCTCTCGGACACGCAAAAGGTGCTTGTGCATCTGGACGTGAACGGCGTTGGTCATGAGTGACGCAGACAAGGCCGCTTCCCGCCGCCCGGACATTTCCAACGAGGCCGAGGAAACGCTGCGCGCCATCCGGGAAGGCGAAGTCGACGCCCTTGTCATCCGCCGGTCAACGACGGAGGAAGTTTTTTCCCTGCAGGGTTGGGACGATTCATACCGCGCCTTCATGGAAACCATGGACCACGGCGCCGCGGCCCTCGGCGCGCACGCCGAGGTGCTTTATGCCAATGATGTCTTTTGCCGATTTCTGGGAAAGCCTCTTTCCGAGTTTCAGGGAGGCTCCTTGCTCGACAACCTGCCTGCGACGGCGCGCCAGACGATGGCCGGGCTGCTGAAGATCGCGCGAACGGAAAAACAGACGGCGCAGATATCGCTTAAACACGAGGGCGAGGAGCAGTTCTTCCTGGCATCGGCGGCGCCATTCGACACCGGCATCGTGTCCGGGTTTGCGTTGACGCTGACCGACCTGACCGATCGTGTGCGGGCGGAAAAGAGTTCGGCCTCGGAGCGCGCCGCCAGCGCCATCATCGCTTCGGCGAACGAGGCCGTGGTCGTGTGCGACAAGGATGGCCGCATAACTCATGTGAACGTCGCCATCTCCGCGATCCAGGAGGGTGACCTTGTCGGCAAGCTGTTTCAGGATGCTGTGAAGCTGACGTTTCCCCCGTCTTCCAGTATTGCGAGTTCGGACGACCTGATCTCGACGGTTGTGGGCGGAAGCGCCTTGCAGGGCATCGAAGCTCGTGCGCCGGAAGCGCCGCATGTCCAGGATGTCCTGATCAGCGCCGCGCCCCTCACCCATGAGGGAGAAGCGATCAGCGGCTGCGTCATCACCATGGTCGATTTCTCGGAGCGCAAGATCGCCGAACGGCAGCAATTGCTGCTGATGGGCGAACTTGACCATCGGGTGAAGAACACCCTGGCGCTGGTGCTCTCCATATCCAGCCGGACACTTTCCAACGAAGACACGCTGGAGGGTTTTCAAAAATCCTTCTCCGGGCGTATCCAGGCGCTCGCGGCCACTCACAATTTGCTGGCGAAAAAAGCCTGGGCAGACCTGACCGTCGGGGATATCGTCAGCACCGAACTGGCGCCCTTTATCTCGCTCGACAACAATCGCGTCCAGCTTGAACAACTCGATATGGGGATCACGCCGCGCGCCGCTATCGCGCTGGGCCTGACCATTCACGAACTGACCACCAATGCCGTCAAATACGGAGCGCTTTCCGCGGAAAATGGAAAGCTTCGGTTGAGCGTCGAACCAGGCCCCGAATTTCTTAGACTGGACTGGGTCGAAAGTGGCGGGCCTCAGGTGAAAGAGCCGCATCGAAAAGGCTTCGGGCGAACCGTGATCGGAAAAAGCCTTCAATATTCATCCAAGGGCGGCGCGGATCTGGATTTCCATCCCGACGGGGTCAGGTGTTCAATCCGTATCCCTATCGAAGATGTCGTCGAACCCCTGAAGCATCGATAGGCCCATAGGAAGCGCTGGTGATCCCGGCGCGATTTCGGACAGGCGGGCGTACCGCACTTTTCTCCTCACGACATCCGGAGAGCGTTCGCAACGAAATGCGGCGACAAATCCGTTGATGGCGATGCCATATCGGCGGATCGCTTCCCGATCAACTGAGGAAACGAGAAGGGGGCGAGTAGAGGATTTGTCGGCCGAACGCTGCAAAAGGTTGGAAAACGTGGGCTTAG
>JAKDNM010000223.1 GCA_030456445.1 Hyphomicrobiales bacterium | reverse complement strand
GAACTCGACCGAGACCTGATCGGCCTGGCGCCGGTGAAAAAGCGCATCCGCGAGACGGCCGCGCTCCTTCTGGTCGAGCGGGCGCGGCGCAGCATGGGGCTGGCGCATGACACGCCGACGCTGCATATGAGCTTCACCGGCAATCCCGGCACCGGCAAGACGACGGTGGCGCTCAGGATGGCCAATTTGCTGCATCGGCTGGGCTACATACGCAAGGGCCATCTGGTGTCGGTCACACGCGACGATCTGGTCGGCCAGTATATCGGCCACACCGCGCCGAAGACCAAGGAGATCCTGAAGAGGGCGATGGGCGGCGTGCTGTTCATCGACGAAGCCTATTATCTCTACCGGCCGGAAAACGAGCGCGATTACGGCCAGGAGGCGATCGAGATTCTTCTTCAGGTGATGGAGAACCAGCGCGACGACCTGGTCGTCATCCTCGCCGGCTACGCGGAACGCATGGACCGCTTCTTCGAGAGCAATCCCGGCTTCCGCTCGCGCATCGCGCACCACATCGACTTCCCCGACTATACCGACGAGGAACTGCTCCATATCGCGGAAAATATGCTCGACCATCAGAACTACCTGTTGGACAAGCCGGCGAGAAAGGCGATGGCGGACTACATCGCGCGCCGCCGCGCCCAGCCGCATTTCGCCAACGCCCGCTCGATCCGCAACGCGCTCGACCGCGCGCGGCTCAGGCAGGCGAACCGCTTGTTCGAGGGCGCGGCCGGTCCGCTCGGCGCTGCGGCGCTATCGACGATCTCGGCCGACGACATCATCGCCAGCCGGGTTTTCGCCGTGAAACCCGAAAACAAGGGAGAAGGCACATGAGCCACGAAACCATCATTGCCCCTTCCGTCCTGTCGGCCGATTTCTCCCGCCTCGGCGACGAGGTCGAGGCGGTTGCGCGCGCCGGGGCCGACTGGATCCATCTCGACGTGATGGACGGGCATTTCGTGCCCAACATCACCTTCGGCCCGCCCGTCATCAAGGCGATCCGCAGCCGTACCGACAAGATATTCGACTGCCATCTGATGATCGCGCCGGCCGATCCTTACCTTGCGGCTTTCGCCGACGCCGGCTGCGACATCATCACGGTACATGCCGAGGCCGGGCCGCATCTCGACCGTTCATTGCAGGCGATCAGGAATCTCGGCAGGAAAGCCGGCGTGTCGCTCAATCCGTCCACGCCCGAAAGCGTCATCGAATACGTGCTCGACCGGCTCGACCTGATCTTGCTGATGACGGTCAATCCAGGCTTCGGCGGCCAGGCCTTCATTCCGGCGGTGGTGGAAAAGGTGAAGCGCATCAAGGCCCTGATCGGCTCACGGCCGATCGACATCGAGATCGACGGCGGCGTCACGCCCGACACGGCGCCGCTGGTCGCCGCGGCCGGCGCCAATGTGCTGGTCGCCGGTTCGGCCGTGTTCAAGGGCGGCACGGAAGCCGCATATCGTGACAACATCGCGGCGATCCGGCACGCTGCCGACAAGGCAGGCCCGCGCAAACGGACGGCCTCGATCAAACGGAAGGAAACAGCATGACCGGCATCGCCGCCACCGCCCTGTTGTGCATGCCGAAGGCGATCCTGTTCGACCTGGACGGCACGCTGGTCGATTCCGCGCCCGATATCGCGGCGGCCACCAACGAATTGCTCGCCACGCGCTCTCTGCCGCCGCTTTCGCTGCCCGAAATCAAGGCGATGATCGGCGACGGCGTGAGGAAGCTGATCGAACGCGCCTTCGCCGCGTCCGGCAATCCGCTTTCAGGCCTCGAACTCGACAAGGCCCATGAGGCCATGAAGCCGATCTATCTTCGGCATGTGACCGGTCTCGCGACCCTCATGCCGGGCGTGCGCGAGGCGCTCGTGCATTTCCACATGGCCGGCACGGCGATGGGCGTGGTCACCAACAAGCCGCAACTGGCGGCGCGCGAGGTCCTGCTGCATTTCGGCCTGACGGAATTCTTCGGCGTGATTGTCGGCGGCGACGCCGTCAGTCACCAGAAACCGGCGCCGGACGGGCTGCTTCTGGCACTGGACCGGCTGCATGCAGAGCCCGGCGACGCGCTGATGGTGGGCGACAGTGTCGCCGATGCCGGCGCCGCACGCGCGGCCGGCGTGGCGGTCGCGCTGGTGCGAGGCGGCTATACGCAGGTTCCGCTCGAAGAACTCGGCGCCGACCTTGTCTGCGATAGCATGCTTGACCTGCCGGCCGCCCTGCAGGAACGGCAAGACGCGGCCTAGAGCGGTTCCGCTTTTCTCCGAATCGCGGAACCGCTCTATCATATTGTTTTCACGCAATTCCGGACGGAAAACCGGTTCCCACTTTTCCTGGAATTGCTCTAAAGCCGGGCGGGATTGGCCGCATCAGGGGTGGCTCTCGGGAACAGAAATCGCCGGACGGGCGGCCGCAAGGTCGCGTGTAAATCATTAGATGAACGAGCTTCGGTCGCCCGTCTTTCCCGGACTTTCAAAGAGCCAGGGCCGAAGGGCAGCGTGGCGAGGATGGAGCGTGGAATGACGACAGAGACGAATGCTCCCAGGAACGCCCCTTCAAGCAAAGCCGCCCCCAACGCCCGACCGGGCGTCGCGCCCGATGGCGCGCCCCCGCGGAGCCCAGCCGCG